>CAUWNG010000038.1:0-17955 GCA_963560005.1 uncultured Clostridia bacterium | reverse complement strand
GATGGAATAGATTTTGAAATTATAGTAGATGAAGAGGAGGAGGAATAAACTTTGTATTTAAAAGTTCTTTTAAATTATATATTGGGTTATATAAATATAGAAATAGAAGGATATTATATAGAAAAATTTATAAATATGTGTAATAATAAAAAAATAGCTTTATGGAATTTAAAAAGGGAAAAAACAACAATTTTAAATACAAACATAGGTATAGCAGATTTTAAAGAAATAAGAAATATATTAAGAAAAACAAAATGTAGAGTAAAAATAAAAAATAAAAAAGGTCTTCCTTTTATATTCAATAAATATAAGAAAAGAAAGATATTTTTATTTTTATTAGCTATATGCATAGTTACTATTATAATATTATCAAAATTTATATGGAATATAGAGATTATAGGATGTAATAATATTGATAAAAATGAAATAATGCAAATATTAGAAGAAACTAATTTGAAAATAGGAACTCTTAAATCAAAAACAAATTCAAAAGATATAATTAACAAAATAAGATTGGAAAGAAATGATATTGCATGGGTAGGAATAGATATAAATGGCACTAATGCAATTGTAGAAATTGTAGAGGCAGACCAAAAACCAAACATAATAAATGAAGAAGAATATTGCAATTTAGTAGCAAATAAAGATGGAATTATTTCAAAAGTAAATGCAGCTAATGGCACACCACTAGTTAAAGAAGGAGATGTAGTAAAAAAAGGTGATGTATTGGTTGCAGGATGGTTAGAGGGAAAATATACAGGAACAAGATATGTACATGCAACAGGAAGTGTAGAGGCAAGAGTATGGTATAGTCAAAAAGAAAAAATTTCCTTAAAACAATTGAAAAAAGAATATACTGGAAAGGTAGAAAATAAATATTCATTAAATATAAATAATTTTAAAATAAATTTATACAAAAGGCTTTCAAAATTTGAAAAATATGATACAATAGAAGAGTATAAAAAGCTACAACTATTTTCAGATTTTTATTTACCTTTTGGCTTAACTAAAATTACAAATAAAGAGTACAAAGAAAATGAAATAACATTAAAATTAGAAGAAGCAAAAACAAAAGCAGTGAATTTAGCAGAAGAAAAAATAGAGGAACAGATTAAAGATAGAAGTAAAATATTGGATAAGCAAATAAAAGTAAATAATATAAATGGATACATAGAAGTAGAAGTTGTATACGAAGTGCTAGAGACCATAGAGACAAAAGAAAAAATAGTATTTTGAAAGGATGAATAATATGGAAGAAAGAAGTTTGAGAGTATACGGGGAAAAAACATTTTTTTCTAGAATAACAAATACTATAACAAAATTATTAATACCTACAAAAGTTGGAATAAACGGAGTTTTAATATCTATAAAAAGAAATAATGTTTTAAAAGTTTATGATTCTTATGAAAATATTGATAGTATAAATAATGAGGAAAAAAAGGAAAACATAAGAAAAAAATTTGATGATGCTTATGCATTATATTTAGAATCAATAGATAAATATATTATGGATTCTATTTATAAAAAAGTAAGAAATAGAACAGCAACAGATTTTGAAGAAAATGCATTATCTAGGTATTACCAAATAGTGCACATTAAAGAAAAAGAATACTTAGAATATAAATACAGAAAGCAAATGTATTTATTAAATTTAGATTATGAAAATGTAAATTCAGGTAAAAAAACACAAATAATAGAAAAATATAAAACATTGTATTTTAAAGAAATGGAAAGTTTATATAAAGGTTTATTAAAACACTTTTCGATAAAATTGGCAGATAATTTGACACAAGCAAACAAAGAAGAAATATACAATAAAATCTTTGAAGCTTTAGAAGAGTACATAGAAAATATACTTCCTTTAAAATTTGAAAAGGAAAAAGATAAAAAGTACAAAGAAATAATAGAAGAATATGAAAACTACGATAAATTTTCAGTTGGAAAATTGGATCAAAATGATAATATAGAGAAAAACATGTTACTTTTAGGATTAAGTAGAAAATTGTTTACACATAGTTTACCATTAATAGTTGCAGAACAATGCTATGAAAAATTGCTTAGAGATTTGAGAAGCTTAATTGTAGATACAAAAGTAATAAAAAAACAGGAAAAAGCATATTCTTTATTAATTAAGTTAATAGAAGAGTATAACATAAAACTTTTATCTACTAAAATTTATTGGGACAAGCCAGAAATGAGAGATGAATATAAAAAATTTTGGGATAAATATAAAAATATAGAAAACTTAAAAGATACAAATAAAGAAGAATATATAAAGCAAAAACAAATATTGTTTATTAAAGATGAACTAAAAAAAGTATTAGAAGATGAAAACAAATATTATAAAATAATACAATTTTATAAAACTAAATTAGTTGAATTAGGGGCAATGAAAAATTTAAAAAAATCTTATGCTATAAAAATAGGAAAATTTAAGAAAAAGACTTTAAATAATGCAAAAATTTTACAAAAAACTATAGTAGAAAGTTAAAATGCTATAGTAAATAAAGTAAGCTTTTTACCAACTAAAATTTTTGTACCAGAAGGGGTTGATTTTAATTATGGTAGAAAATGCAGAAATAATATTTGATGGAGTGGAAGAAAATGAAAATTATATATTATTAATAAAAAAGGTTGTAAATAAATGCTTCGAAGAAGAAAAAATAAATTCAAAAAAAATATATATAAGTATAACCTTAACAACTTCAGAAAATATTAGAATAATTAATAAAATGTATAGAAATATTGATAGTTCAACAGATGTGTTATCATTCCCAATGTTTTCAAAAGAAGAAATAAAAAATAATAGAGAAAGAATACTGGTACAAGAAGAAGAAAATGAACAAGATATTTTGGGGGATATTGTAATTTCAATACCACAAGTGTATGAACAAGCACAGGACTTTGGTCATAGTTTTGAAAGAGAATTATCGTATATGGTAGTTCATGGTTTTTATCATTTAATGGGTTATGATCATATAGAAGATAAAGACAAAAAAGAAATGAGAGAAAGAGAAGAAAACGTACTTTCAAAATTAAATATAAATAGGTAAAAGCATTTATGGGAAGGAATGTTAAAGTAAATATGAAGCAAAAATATAGCAAACAAACACAGGATAAAAGGTTAAAAAATAATAGTTTTATTGATGCGTGGAAGAATGCTATTGATGGTATTATTTATGCAACAACAACTCAAAGTAATATAAAAAAGCAGTTAATAATTGCAGTTATAGTAGTAATAATAAGTTTATTTTTTAACTTAAATAGAGCAGAGTTTTTATGCTTTATGTTCACAATAGTATTAATTATATTTGCAGAGATGGTGAATACAGCAATTGAAACTGTTGTTGATTTATATACAGATATTTATCATCCAAAGGCTAAAATAGCAAAAGATGTAGCTGCTGGAGGAGTTGTTATAACAACAATAAATGCTATTATAGTTGCATACTTTTTGTTTTTTGATAAAGTAAGTGAAATGGGAATAACATTTATAAAAAATGTTGCAAATTCTCCAACACATTTAGCTTTTTCAGTAGTAGTAATAGCTATTATATCAATATTAGTATTAATTGCTTTTGCTAAAACAAATAAGCATAAAGGACTAAATGAAAAGTTTATACCAAGCGGACACACAACATTAGGATTTGCAGCAAATACTATTATATGGATTTCTACAGATAATCCTGTTATATTAATTTTGTCTTTAACTATGGCAATTTTATTGGCAAGTAGTAGGATACAGGCAAAAGAGCATAAACTTTCAGAAGTGATTTTTAGTGCATGTTTTGGAACTGTACTTGTATTAGGATTGTATGCTATTTCATCTGGAGTGTTAAGTATATTTTAGAATATAATTTTTACATCAGAAAGGAAAGTGTATTTTGATGGAAAAAGGAAAAAAAGTTTTAACTGGTACAAAGATTTTAATTGTTATATTAGTTTTATTAATAATAGTGGCAGGAATTTTGTTAGCACTAAAGTTCGTAAAGGATAAAGAAGAAGTAAATCCAGTTTCAAATAATAATATAGTAAAACAAGAAGAAGAAAAATTACCTCTATCTTTTGCAGGAACAGATAGACCAATAGCTGTAATGTTAGATAATAATATAAATGCTATGCCACAGGCAGGATTATTAAAAGCTGATTTGATATATGAAATAATTGTTGAAGGTGGAGAAACAAGATTAATGGCAGTTTTTAGAGGGAAAAATATAGATAAAATTGGACCAATAAGAAGTGCTAGGCATTATTTTTTAGATTATGCACTAGAAAATGATGCATTATATATACATTTTGGGCATAGTCCTTATGCAAAAGAAGATATAGAAATTTTAAATGTAAATTCTATAAATGGAATATATGAAAGTGAAAATAAATCATCATTTTGGAGAGTGGATGACAAATATGCTCCACATAATGCAGTAACAAGTACGAAAAACATATTAAATTTTGCTAAAAGGGATGGTTATAGAACAAAGTCTAATACAACAAGTGTATTAAATTATGTAATAGACGAAGTAAATATAAAAGAGGGGATAGAAGCCAAAGAAGTGACTATTCCATATTCTGTATATAATACAGTAAGATATGAATATGATGAAGATACCAAAACATACATTAGATATTCAAGAAACAAAAAACAAGTGGATTGGGATACAAATAAAGAAATACAAGTAAAAAATATAATAATAACATTTGCAGAAAATACAACAATAGAAGATGGTTCAGGAAAAGGTAGACAACAATTAGATAATATAGGAAAATTAGATGGATATTATATAACAAATGGAAAAGCAGAAAAAATATTATGTGAGAAAAAATCAAGAAAAGATAAAACTATATATAAGGACTTAGAAGGAAATGAAATAGATGTAAATGATGGCAAAACATTTATACAAATTTGCCCAATAGATGCCAAAGTAAGTTTTGAATAAAAAAGAAAGGAAAAAAGAGTATGAAACTTGAAACCGTTGCAACTGTAGAGAGAGAGAGAGAGAGAGAGTTATGTTTTAGTAAATAGTGTAGCTTTAGTTTTTATACTTAAATTTAAAATATATTATGTAAAATATAGAACGTATCGTTTAAATGTGATACGTTCTTTTTCTGTGCTTTTTTCAAAAAAATTTACTAGTGGATATGTTTGAAAACAAATTACTATTTAATAAATTGTTATAGAAGCTAAGGTATATATATTATTTTCAAAAATATGGTCTCCAACTTCACGGGTCACATCCCCGCCTCAAAGGATTGTCGACTTATGTTTTTTTAAATAAAATATATAAAATTGCTTTAATAAAAATAAAAGAAAAAAAAGTCAAAAAATTAAATTTAAAAATAAAGTTAAACTAATAGGTTTCTGGTAAAGCAAAACGAAATATGTTATAAGATATTTATAGGAAAAAGGAAGAAAAAAAGAATTTTCCATAAAATGTATAAAAAAGCAAAAAGCGTAAAAACTATAATAAAGCAATTAAGACTTTAAAGGGGGGATTCAAAGGATAAAAAAGAGTTTTGGAAAACAAAAGATAAAGAAAATTTGAAAAATGCGAAAGTGAAAAATATATGTTTATGAAAAGTAGATATGTATTTTAAATAAAATAAAAAAATAAAGGGAAGAAGGAGGAAATTAGAAAATATGAAAAAAGAATTTTTAGGAAGAAAAGGAATTCAAAAAGAAAAGAAAAAAGAAGAGAAGCATAGTCGGAATAACATTAATAGTATTGGCAGTAACAATAGTAGTTATATTAATATTAGCAGGAGTTACAATAAATGTAACATTGGGAGAAAATGGGATATTAAATAAATCAAAAGAGGCAGCAGATAGAATGAATAATTTGGTAAAAGAAGATGAAGCAGAATTAAATAAATTGTTGAATGAATTAGGTGATACAATGGATGCAAATTGGAATGGTAATATAGAAATACCAGGAGGAAATGGAGAAGCAAATACAGAACCAGAGCCTCCAGTAGAGCAAGATAAAACAATAGGAGAATTAATAAATAATGGAACAATAAAAATAGGAGATTATGTAGCATATAAGCCAACAGGAGCAGAAAGTTATACAATGGATGGAACATATAATGGAACTGGTTCAAACCAGACAGTAAATAAAGAAAATTTAAATTGGAGAGTATTAGATAAAACAGAAGATGGAAAAATTCGTTTAATAAGTGCAACTCCAAATAATACAAGAGTATCATTACAAGGAGCAGATGGATATAATAATGCAGTATATTTACTAGATGAATTATGTAATACAATGTATAAAGGAGAAAGAGCAACTGCAAAAAACTTAAAAATAGAAGATATACAAAATAAAATGAATTTAAGCGTATGGAATTATAATAATTATCAAAATTATGGTTCAACATTCTTGCCAAGAAGGGAAAGAAATTATCCATTGATATTTGAGCAAGAGGTTGGACAAACTGTGAATGGAACAGCAGGAAGTGTGGGGGTAAGTGAGCAGAAAGAAAAAGTAACTGGAACAGGAATGGCAAGTACATGGGTAATAAAAAATAATTTTTGGGACAGTAAGATGAATGCATCAAATTACATAAATTCAGTATATTATGATTTATTTCAAATGTCTGCAACAGGAGGAGATTACTGGTTGTCTTCTCGTGGAGTAGAAGCAAACAATGAGTATGTCCTTTTTCATGTACGTCGTGCGGGATATGATGGTTCACGTTTTAATCTTATATATCATTCTTGCAATAATAGTCATAGTTTAGCGTATTATATACGTCCTGTAGTATATCTAGAATCTAATGTACAAATAGACACAGAAGCAATAGGTAAGGATGGCACAAGTCCAGACAAGGCGTGGGTTATAAAATAATAAAAACACACTTTGAATTTAGGAATAAGTTCAAAGTGTGTTTTTAGATATTTTTATTAATAAAGTAGAATATAAGTTTTTTAAAAAAAGTATGGCAAAAAGACAATGGTAGAAAGTACTTGTAATTTACATTAAAAGAAAGTATAATTAAATACAGATTTTAAAGTAGGAGGTTTAATAATATGCAACTAAGTAAAGAGGAAATATTACATATTGCAAATTTGGCAAATTTAAATATAAAAGAAGAAGAAATAGAAAATTATAAAAATAATCTTGAAGAAATATTGAATTTTGCAGATATAGTTAATAATGCACCAACAGAAGGTCTAAATGGAACAATAACTGCAAATGATAATTATAATGTTTTTAGAAAAGATGAAGTAAATAAGTTTGAAGATGAAGAAGCATTATTACAAAATGCACCAGAAAAAGAAAGAGGAATGTTTAAAATACCAAAAGTAATGTAATTTAGGAGGGAAGATATTGATGAATTTAACAGAATTAACTGTACATGAACTTCAAGAAAAGTTAAAAAATAAAGAAATTAAAATTTCTGATATAACAAAAGCATATATTAATAGAATAGATGAAAAAGAAAAAGATGTACAAGCTTTTGTAACAGTGCTAAAAGAGGAAGCTTTAAAAAAATCAGAAGAAGTTCAAATGCAATTTGAAAATAAAGAAAATAATACATTAGCAGGTATTCCTATAGGAATTAAAGATAACATAAATACAAAAGGAATACATACAACATGTAGTTCAAAAATGTTAGAAAATTTTGTATCACCATACAATGCAACTGTAATGGATAAAATAAATGCAGAAAGCATGATAACATTAGGAAAATTAAATATGGATGAATTTGCAATGGGAGCTTCTACAGAATATTCGTATTTTAAAAAGACAAAAAATCCATGGGATTTAAACAAGGTTCCAGGAGGTTCTTCAGGAGGAAGTGCAGCAGCAGTAGCTGCAAATATGGTGCCATTTGCATTAGGATCAGATACAGGAGGTTCTATTCGTCAACCAGCAGCATTTTGTGGAGTAGTTGGATTAAAACCAACTTATGGTTTGGTTTCAAGATATGGGCTAGTAGCTTTTGCATCTTCATTAGATCAAATAGGTCCAATAACAAAGGATGTTAGAGATTGTGCTATTCTTTTAAATGTAATAGCAGGTCATGATGAAAAAGATACTACATCTGCAAATATAGAAAAAAAAGACTATACTAAAGCACTTAAAAATGATGTAAAAGGATTAAAGATAGGAGTACCTAAGGAATTTTTAGGAAAAGGTGTAAACGAAGAGGTAAAATCTAAAATAATAGAAGCAGTTGAAGAATATAAAAAGTTAGGAGCTATTGTTGAAGAATGTTCATTAGATATTGCTAAGTATGCATTAGCAAGTTATTATATTATAGCTTGTGCAGAGGCAAGTTCAAATTTGGGAAGATTTGATGGAATAAGATATGGTTATAGAGCAAAGAATTTTAATAATATAAAAGAATTATATAAAAATTCTAGGACAGAAGGTTTTGGAGAAGAAGTTAAAAGAAGAATAATATTAGGAACTTATGTGCTTTCTTCAGAATATTATGATGCATATTACAAAAAAGCACAACAAGTTCGTACATTAGTAAAACAAGAATTTGAAAAGTGTTTTAATAAATATGATGTAATATTAACACCAACTTCACCAACTGTAGCATTTGAAATAGGAAGCAAATCAAAAAATCCATTAGAAATGTATATGGCGGATATTTGTACAGTATCTATAAATATTGCAGGTGTTCCAGCAATATCTATACCTTGTGGAGTGGATTCAAATGGAATGCCGATAGGTTTACAATTAATAGGAAATAATTTTGCAGAAGAAGTAATTTTAAATGCAGCATATACATTCGAACAACAATTTAAATTTAGAGAAAAATATAAACCAGAGTTTAAGATATAGGGGGAAAGAAAAATGTTAAATGATTATGAAATAGTAATTGGTTTAGAAGTTCATGCAGAACTTTCTACAAAAACAAAAATATTTTGTTCATGTCCTACAACATTTGGAGCAGAACCAAATACACAAACATGTCCTATATGTATGGCAATGCCAGGAGCTTTACCTGTATTAAATGAAAGAGTTGTAGAATATGCTGTTAAAGCAGGACTAGCTACAAACTGTACAATTTCTAGAAATTGTAAAAATGATAGAAAGAATTATTTTTATCCAGATTTACCAAAATCATACCAAATATCACAATTTGATAAACCACTTTGCGAAAATGGAGAAATAGAAATTGAATTAGAGAATGGTGAAAAGAAAAAAATTGGAATAGCAAGAATACATATAGAAGAAGATGCAGGAAAGTTAAATCATGATGAATTTGATGGAAATTGTTTAATTGACTTAAATAGAGCAGGAGTACCTTTAATAGAAATAGTATCAGAGCCAGATTTAAGAAGTGCAAAAGAAGCGGAAAGCTATTTAAGAAAAATAAAATCAATATTAGAATATATAGAGGTATCTGACTGTAAAATGCAAGAAGGCTCATTAAGAGCGGATGTAAATGTTTCTGTTAGAAAAAGAGGAGCAAAGGAATTTGGAACTCGTACAGAAATGAAAAATATGAACTCATTTAGATCAATAGTAAGAGCAATTGAATATGAAGCAGAAAGACAAGTACAAGAAATAGAAAAAGGTAATAAAATATCTCAAGAAACTTTAAGATGGGACGATGTATCTGGAAAGACTTTTTCTATGAGAGATAAAGAAGATGCACAAGATTATAGATACTTTCCTGAACCAGATTTAGTTGCAATTAAACTTTCTGAAGAGTATATACAAAATATTAAAAACAATTTACCAGAATTACCAGAAAGTAGAAAAGAAAGATATTTAAATGAATATAAATTATCAGAAAAAGATGCTAGACTTTTAACAGCATCAAAATATTTATCTGATTTATTTGAAGGAGCTTTGGAAATATGCAAAAATGCAAAACTTGTTGCCAATTGGTTACTTTCAGATATTTCTAGAATATTAAATGAGAAAGAATTAGAACCTGACCAAATACCTTTTAATAAAAATGAATTAGCAAAATTAATTATATTAATAGATAAAGGAACTATAAGTTCAGCAATTGCTAAAAAAGTTGTTGAAGAATTATTTGAGAATCCAAAAGATCCAGAGGAAATAATAAAGGAAAAAGGATGGATACAGATTTCTGATGAAAGTGCAATTAAAGAAGTAGTTCTAAAGGTATTAGAAAATAATGAGCAATCAGTAATGGATTATAAAGCAGGTAAAGATAGAGCATTAGGATTTTTAGTGGGGCAGGCAATGAAAGAGACAAAAGGAAAAGCAAATCCACAAATGTTAAATAAGATGTTCTTAGAAGAATTAAATAAGTAAGAATATTTGCTTAGTTTATTCTAGTTTTGCTATTATATAAAAAGACTTTATGTACAATATTATACATAAAGTCTTTATCTATTTATCCCACTTCATCTTTTATTTTACTAAAAGCAATAGCACAAATAATAAATGTTACCATAAAAAATAGACTAGATTTAAATAATGATAAACCTGTATAAAATAAAGTAGGAGAAGATATAAACATCTCATAAATTAATAAAAGAATACTAGAAAAAATTGTTATGTAAAAACAAAATTTTAATCCTTGTTTTAATATATTTAGGATTTTTTTATCAAATTTATCAGCATTAAAAAATACTTTATTCATATAAAAACCTCCTTTAAGTAATTTTGTAATTTATTAAATTATGTATTTGATTTATTTTTAACACATAAACTAAGGGTATATTTACTATTATATTAACATAATTTAGAATAAAAAGTCAAAGGTAATTATAGGTAAAAAAATAGAGATGTAAAATAACATCTCTTTAATAACTAATAAAAAACTGTGCACAATTTTTTACTCATATTATGCTGTTAAAGTATTTAGTTTTTTAGCTAATTTAGATTTTTTTCTAGCTGCAGTATTTTTTACAATAACTCCTTTTGTACAAGCTTGATCTATTTTTTTAGTAGCTTCTGAGAATAATTTAGTAGCTTCTTCTTTATTTCCTTCTGCTACAGCATTTTCAAACTTTTTAACAGCTGACTTATAACCTGATTTAATCATATTATTTCTTAATGTTTTCTTTTCAATTACATTAACACGTTTTATAGCTGATTTAATATTTGGCATATTTAAGCACCTCCTTAATAAAGTATACAATTTTTTACAAAATATATTTTACCATGAAAAAACGGTTTTGACAAGAGTTTTTGGCTTTTTACTTTAAATTTACGGATTAGATAATTAAAAATTTAATATAAACAAAGAATTTTCTACTTTTTTCATAAATTTTTAAAATTAAGTTTTCTAAAAAACTTGACATTTAAATTTTGATAATATAAAATTTAACCAAAGTTGAAAAATAAATTTTAGTATTGTTAGACTTATTTTCTAAGATAAAAAGCAAATATTTTTCAACTAACTAAAAAACAAAATGGAGATGAAAATAATAAATGAAAGCTGAAAGCGTTGAGGCTGTACACACACACACACACACACACACACACACACACCTATGTTTTAGTAAATAGCGTAGCTTTAGTTTTCGTACTTAAATTTCAAATATATTATGTTAAATATAGAACGTATCATTTAAATGTGATGCGTTCTTTTTGTGAGCTTTTTTTAAAGAATTTTATATGGATATCTAATAAATAAGAAATTATATTAATATAAACAAATGTAAAGACTATAATAAAGTAAACAAGAATTTAAAGGGGTGATGCAAAAGATAAAAATGTTATAAAGAACGAAAATAAAAGAAAAAATAAGAAGAAGGAGGAAGCTAAAAAAGATGAAAAAGGAGTTTTTAGTAAGAAAAGAAATGCAAAAAGAAGAGATAATAAAAAAGGAAAACAGTCAGAATAACATTAATAGTTTTAGCAGTAACAATAGTGGTAATATTAATATTAGCTGGTGTTACATTAAATGTAACCTTAGGAGAAAATGGAATATTAAATAAATCAAAAGAAGCAGCAAATAGAATGAATAATTTAGTAAAAGAAGATGAAACAGAACTAAATGAATTATTAAATGAATTAAATGAAACAATGGACTCAAATTGGAATAGCAATACAGAAATACCGGAAGGTAATACAACTCCAACACCTAATCCAGAACCTAATTTACCAACAGAGCTAGAAAATGTAACAGGAATACAAAATGAAACTGTAAAAGTAAAAGATAAATATGAAAATGTAGTAACAATTCCAAAAGGATTTGAAGTAGTAAAGCAAGAAGGAACAACAGTACCAGATGGAATAGTAATACAAGATGTAAATGGAAATCAATTTGTATGGATACCAGTAGGAAGAGTGTATAAAGATGCTACAAAAAATAATTATAGTGATATTCAGTTAGGAAGATATACATTTAATACAAGTAATGGAACACCAACATTAGTTCAATCAGCATATACAGAAGAAACCCCAGATAATTATAAACAACTAGTGACAATTGAAACATATTATCAAGAATATGCAACAAGATCAACTCCCGATGGATTAGTGAATTCTAATCACTTATATGATTTAAATGCTATAGCAAATAATTTAGTAGCATATATTGAAAGTGTAAAAAATAATGGAGGATATTATATAGCAAGATATGAAGCAAGTTATGGAGAGGGAAGTAGTGTAGTAGATTATAAGCCATTATCAAAAATTTCAACAGCTACAAATTTTAATGCATCAACAGTAGGAAGTTTATGGACTGATTTGACACAAATAGATGCAGCAAAAATAAGTAGAAATATGTATAAAAATGATGGGAGTGTGGGAGTAGAAAGTGATTTAATAAATAGTTACGCTTATGATACAGCAATAGTGTTTATACAAGAAATGGGACATACTAATTATGCAAATAAAACAAGCATAAATACTTCAATAGCAAATACAGGAACAATAGGAGATAAAGTATGTAATATTCATGATATGGCTTCAAACTGTTTTGAGTGGAGCACAGAATACTCTACACAAAAAGATTCTAAATCTCAATTTGCTTCCCCTTGTGTGATTAGAGGAGGACTTTACAACTACAACTATAGCAACTCTGCTAGCAGGATTTACCGTGGTGCAAATCACAAGATAAGCTATGTTGGTTTTCGTACTTTGATTTATGTAAAATAAAGCAAAACCCTGATGTTATGAACCAAAATATGAAAAAAGAAAAAATTTTTTTTACAATAAAAATATAGAGTCAATTTTAGAAAATTGAACTATACTAAAAAGGGAAAATTGAGTACAGCATCTAATGTATTGTATAATTTTTTTGAGTATAAAATAATAAAATTTACTTGAAAAAAGTTTATATTACATATATAATATAATTATACTAAATACAAGATAATTTGGAAGGAGCGATTTTTATGAATATAAAGATAGTAGGAAAGGAACTAAAGGCAACAGATGCTATAAAAGAATATATTGAAAGAAAAACAGAAAGATTAACGAAATATTTTGGAGATGAATTTGAAGTAGTAGCAACAATAAAAACAGAGGGAGCTGAACAAGTAGCAGAAATGGATGTAAAAACACCAACATCTAGATACAGAGCTGTTACAGAACATAGAGATTTATATGCTTCTATAGATAAAAATATAGACATATTAGAAGGACAAATAAGGAAAATGAAAACTAAGAAAGATCAACAAAACATGACAGAATCTATAAGAAATAAAGAAATGCTAAGAGAAAATGAAAATGTTAAAGAAGTAGAAGGAGAAATTGTAAAAACATTGTATTATGATATAAAACCATTATCACCAGAAGATGCAAAGTTAAAGCTAGAAGAAAAAATGCAAGATAAATTTTTAACATTTATAAATATAGAAACTGGAAAAGTAAATGTAATTTATAGATTAAAAGACAACAAAAATTTTGGTATAGTCGAACCAGAAGCATAACACATAAAATTGGTCAAAAGGTTATATATCTTTTGACTATTTTTTTGTCTAAAGAAAAGCAAAAGAATATAAATTGTATTGTTTAAGAAAATTAAATTAATGAATTGTTTTAATTAAATATAGGATGTAAGAAAGGATTGTTATTAACAATGGATGAATTTGATATTGAAAAGGCGAATAATAAAGAATATGTGCTAGAAATGGTAAAAAAGAGTGGAAAATTTTTAGATTTGGCATCTGATAATATTAAAAATGATAAGGAAGTAGTTTTAGAAGCTTTAAAGCAAGATCCTACAACATTGGAATTTGCTAGTGAAAATTTAAAAAATAATAAAGAAATTGTAATGTTATCTACTTCAAAACTAGGATGGTCAGTTTGTTACATAAGTGATACACTAAAAGCAGATAAAGAGCTTATGCTAGAGGCAGTAAAAGCTGATGGGCAAGCATTGTATTATGCTTCTAAAGAATTAAGAGATGATTATGATGTAGTAATAGAAGCAGTAAAGAAAAAAGGATTAATATTTAAATATGCTTCAAATAGATTAAGAGCAGTTAAAGAAATAGTTATGGAAGCTATAAAACAAGATAAAAGAGCTAAGGAATATGTTTCTAATGAAGAATTATTTAATGATGAAGATATTAAAAAAATATTGGAATAAAAAATAATTGAATAATTAATAAAAAAACATTAAAACTATTATTAATATAAAAATTATATTAATGATAGGGAGATTAAGCTTATAATGAAAATGTCTTTTATAAAATATGATAAGGACAACAAGAATTTTAAAATACCAGAGATTTTAGGTTGGGATGTTTTTTATATAAATGATTTAGATAAAACTGATGATAAGATTAGAGAACTTATAAAACAAGATTATAATACTATAGTGGTATCTGAACAAGTAGCAAGTTTTTCACAGGATATAATAAAAAAGTATAAAAATAATAATGATATAAAAATCATAATTTCATGGAATAAAGAATAATGTATTTAGTAATATGAATTATTTTATCTAACTTTTTTATTGTATAGTAAAAATCGATTTTTTATTTGAAATTTCAGAGCTTTTTAATGATTTTTCCGTATACGACAAGGTTGAGTTTGCTTGGGTTGTGCATATTTGCGAAGCAAAATGCACATATAGCGAAACCACTTTTTTTATTAACTTGGAGGGATTAATGTTAAAACTAGATAATAAAGATTTTGTGGAAAATTTAGGGAGTAGATTATACAGATATAGTATAAAAAATAATTTTTCTAATATTATTTTTGTATGTATAGGAACTAATAAAATTGTAGGGGATTCTTTTGGACCATTAGTAGGTGAAAATTTAAAAAATAGAATACAGAATAAACATATACAGGTATATGGTACTTTAGAAAATACGGTAAATTATTTAAATATATTTAAAGTAAAAAATATTATAACTACTAAATATAATAAGCCATGTATTATTACAATAGATTCTGCTTTAAGTAAAACTGAAACAGTAGGAAAATCTTTTATTAATTGGGGAGGAATAGAATTAGGAAAAGCTATTAATAATGGAATATATTTCGAATCAAATATAAATATAAAAACTGTTATAGGAAAAGAAAGAAAAGGTAATTTGAATAATATTAGTGAATTAAAAAAAATTAATGAAAATTTAATATATAATTTGGCAAACTGTGTATCTTTAGGAATAATTGAAACTCTAAAAATAACAAACTATAGAAATTAATAAAATTATGTATATGGTTTGAAAAAAATGGCAATAATCTATATATATTAAAACGAGATTTATGTGGAGGTATATATGGATATAAATAATATGAAAAATGTTGTGGTGTTGAAGGATTTGCCATCAAATATTGTAGAGGAAGCTATTATACTTTTAAAGCAAAATCAAAAAATAAAAAAGCATGAATATGCTGATATAAAAAACAATAGTAAAGAGAAAGAAAAAAATGATTCAAAAGATTATATAATAAAAGAGGCTCAAATGCTTATTGCAGATTATATATCTAGAATTGAACAGAAAGAAAAAATTTCTACTGCAGATATTGTGAAATTAAAGAATAAATGTAAAATTTTAAAAATATCTAATATATTTTTTGCAGTTTCATTATTAATAAGTTTAGTAATATATTTTATTTAATAGTAATTTAGTATTGGATAAAATAGGCATATTATTATAATTAAAGAATAAAACACACTTTTCTAACATATACATTAAAAAGAAAAAAATACAAAGGAAGAGGTGTTTTTTTATTATGGAAAGAACTTTAAGCCCAGAAGAGCGAATAAAAAGAGCAGAGGAAATATATTATAGAAGAAGATTAAATAATACAGGTATTAGAGTTCCAACATCTACAGTAAATGTTGGAAATAATAAACCAGAATATAATTTATTTAAAAAAATGGTTTTACAAATTTTAATATGTTTTGTTATATATGTTATTTTTTACTTAATACAAAATACAAATTATATATTTTCAGAAAATGTTATAAATAAAACTAAAGAGTTTTTGAGTACAGATATAAATTTTAACCATGTATATAATAGTATAGTTAATTTTATAAATAATAACGATTATTTAAAATCTTTGTGGAATAATAATCAAATACAAGAAAATAGTGAAAATGTTGTTAATGTAGAAAATAATTCTATTCAAAATATGGAAAATGATAATAAAGATAAAAGTAATGAACAAGTTAGTTTAAATAAAGAAATGGTAAGTGAAGATAAAAATATAGGAATGGGAGGAGAAAAGAATAACAATAATTCAAAAGATATAGAGAAAAGTCAAATGGAAATTGATGGTGAATTTATAAAGAATAAGTATGAACCAATAATACCAGTTAATGGTTCAATAACATCTCGCTATGGAACAAGAGAACCTACAGAAATTATTTCAGCAAATCATAAAGGAATTGATATAGGTGCAAATACAGGAACTCCTATATATGCATCTATAGATGGAAGTGTAACATTAGTATCAAATAAAGGTGATTATGGTGTGCATGTAAAAATAAAAAATGACGATATACTAACGATTTATGCACATTGTAGTAAAATACTTGTTAAAGAAGGAGATAGAATAAAAAAAGGAGATAAAATTGCATTAGTTGGAAACACTGGTAACTCAACAGGACCACATTTACACTTTGAAGTTAGAAGAGATAATAGAACTGTTAATCCAGAATATATAGTGGACTTTGGATAAATTTATTCTGTGGAAGGATGAATAAAAAATATGAGTATAAAAATAGATTTAAAAATTTTTATCTTTATATTACTTTTTATAATAACAAATCAAATAGAAATATATGCTTTAGTTATGTTTTTTGCAATAATTCATGAATTGGGACATTTATTGGCGGGAGTTTCGTTAGGATTTAAACCAAAGTCTATAAATATTATACCATTTGGTTTACAAGTAGAGTTTAAAGTATATGCTGAAGATTATAATAAAAAAATAAAAAAAGGAAATGAACTATGTTTAAAAAGAGCAATAATAGCTATGGCAGGACCAATAACAAATTTATTTATAATATTAATTTGTATGATATGCCAAATACCAAATTCTGAAAATGTTATATATGCTAACATATTAATAGGAATCTTTAATTTAATACCAATATATCCATTAGATGGAGGAAGAGTAATAAAAGAAATATTAAACATATTTGTAGGATTAAAAAATAGTTATACATATATAAAATTAATATCTAATGTTACAATAATTTTATTAACTGTAATTGTTAGTATTACAGTATTATATATACAAAATATAGCACTTATATTAATAGTATTATATTTATGGTATTTAGTAATAAGAGAAAATAGAATGATAGAAAATATAATAAAACTATATGAAAATATAAAAATTTAATTATTCTTTAATTATTACTGCCGCATACAGAGAAAAAATTTATATTGAATAGCATAAGAAGCTAAGTTATATATATTATTTTCAAAAACATGGTCTCCAACTTCACGGGTCTATCCCCTGTCGACCCATATTTTTTCAAATAATATATATAACATGCTTCAAAAAATGTCGAAATTAGTAAATGAAAATTACTTGTAAAAATATGGAAAGTGTAGTATAAATAATGCAATAATAATTGTACAAT
>CAUWNG010000037.1:0-18720 GCA_963560005.1 uncultured Clostridia bacterium | reverse complement strand
TTTTAGTAAATAGCGTAGCTTTAGTTTTTGTACCTAAATTTCAAATATATTATGTTAAATATAGAACGTGTCTTATAAAAAAGGTGCGTTCTTTTTGTGTGCTTTTTTCAAAGAATTTTACTAGTGGATATGTTTGAAATCTTATTATTATTTTATAAATTGCTATAGGAGCTAAGTTATATATATTATTTTCAAAAACATGGTCTCCAAGCTCACGGGTCACACCCCCGCCTCAAAGGGCTGTCGACTCATATTTTTTCAAATAATATATATAACACGCTTACTAATTAATATTATAATAGGTTTCTGGTAAATCAAAATAAAAAGAAAGAAGGGGCGAACAATAAGATGAAAAACGAATTTTTAGGAAGAGAAAAAATGCAAAAAAGAGAAAACATAAAAGAAGAGAAGAATAGTCGGAATAACATTAATAGCATTGGCAGTAACAATAGTAGTTATTTTAATATTAGCAGGAGTTACAATAGACTCCGTATTTAGTGAAAATGGGATAATAAACAAGGCAAAAGAGGCAGCCAATATGATGCAAAATGCTATAATGAATGATGAAATGGAATTAAATAAATTATTAAATGAACTTAATACAATAATGAATTCTGATGTGAATAGTACTACTAATGTTGAAGAAAATGTAGAACCAGGAACAGGAATTCCTGAAGGGTGGGATGAAAATAAAGTTTATGTAGTGGAATCAGAGGATGGAAAAAAAGTGCCTGTTCCTTTTGGCTTTGTTCCATCAACAATAGATGGAGAAAAAGCTGTTGAAACAGGATTTGTGATTAAAGAAGGTGAAGATGGTAGTTTAACAGAAGGCATAAACGAATTTGTGTGGGTTCCAGTACCAGATATAAATAAAATGTATGGAATAGATTCAAAAGGGAAAAAGTGGGGAAAATCTTATGAATTTTCTTCCAGTGGTGTGACAAATGATAATTGGAATGAGTCAAATGGATTTATAACAATATTGAGTCAAAATGATTGTCGTGAACCTGATATTGTACCAAAAACTGAAACAGATTCTAGTTTACCAGGTTACAGAGTAGGGGCAACTACACAAGCTGGATTTAAAACACAAATGGAATTAGAATTTGAGGAAATGTTAACAAGTGTAGAAAAGTACAGTGGTTTTTATATAGGAAGATATGAAACAGGAAATTTAAGTCAAGCAAAACCTGTTGTACAAAAAAATAATACTGATATTTCTAATCAAACATGGTACACAATGTATAATAAATGCAAACTGATAACAACAGGCGTCAATAATAGTGTAAAAACAACTATGATATGGGGAAGTCAATGGGATGCTTGCTTATTATGGATGTATAATAGTAAAAATTTGGAAACTAAGAAATATGTATATGATAGTACAGGAAGAGGATTTTATGATGGAGGATATCAGGAATTTATAGCAACAGGAAAAGTTAAACAATATAGTGTAAATAATATATATGATATGGCTGGAAATGTTGGAGATAGAACGTTACAGGCAGGAACAGATACTTATAGAAATGCAAGAGGAGGATGGTGCGGAATGAGTCCTACTACGGCACCAGCATCTTATGATTATTCTATAGAATATCATATAAAACCTAGTCCACAATTTGGATGTAGAGTTGCTTTAGTTATATAAATTAATTTCAAAAAAATTTAATAATTTTGATATAAAAACAAGGGAATATATACCTTGTTTTTTTCTTTTTAATTTGATATTATATTAAAATAATATGTAAGGGAGAAATTAAAGTGATAGCAGAAATTATTTTAAACAGTAATGTAAAACAATTAAATAAAACCTTTGATTATAAGGTACCAAAAAATATGGAGGACAAAATCAAAATAGGTAGTAGAGTAATGGTACCATTTGCTAATATGAAAGAATTGGAAGATGGTTTTGTTATAAATTTAAAAGAAATATCGGAATTTAAAGTAAAAGAAATTTCTGCAATTGATGAGGTGACATTATTAGATGAAAAGAAAATAAAATTTGCAAAATGGATGGCAGAAAGATATTTTTGTAACTTATCTGATTGCTTAAAACTAATGTTACCACCAGGAACAAAAAGTAAAACAGAAAAAAAGAGAGTAAAAGAGAAAAATATAAATTATGTATATTTAAAAAAAGATATAGAAGAAATAGAAAATGATATACAAGAATCAAAAATAAAATCAGAAAAACAAATAAGAGTATTAAAGTTTTTAATGGAAAATGATGGAGTTGCTATAAGTGACTTGGAAATGTTTGCTGATGTTACAAAAGCTGTGATAGATGGAATTTTAAAAAAAGATTATATTGAAATAGTAGAAAAACAGGTGGAAAGAAATCCTTTTATAAATAAAAATATAAAGAAAACTGAGAAACTTGAATTAACAAAAGAGCAACAAAAGGCATTTAATTTAGTATGTGAAACAATAAATGAAAAAATATATGAAGAATTTTTGCTTTTTGGTGTAACTGGATCACGGAAAAACTGAAGTATATTTACAATTAATAGAAAAAATTTTAAATAATGGAAAAAGTAGTATAATGCTAGTTCCAGAAATTTCGCTTACTCCACAGACTGTTGAAAGATTTATATCAAGATTTGGAGAAGAAAAAATAGCTGTATTACATAGTAAATTGTCAATTGGAGAGAGATATGATCAGTGGAATAAAATAAAAAGCGGAGAAGCTAAGATAATAATAGGGGCACGTTCTGCAATATTTGCCCCTGTACAGGAATTAGGACTTATAATAATTGACGAAGAACATGATGATTCATATAAATCAGAAATGTCTCCAAGATATAGTGCAGAAGAAGTTGCACGATATTTAGCAAAAGAGAATAATATTCCATTAATTTATGGAAGTGCAACACCTAGTATTAATTTATATTATAAAGCTACAAGAGGAGAAATAACTTTATTAGAATTAACTAAAAGGGCAAATGAATCAGAATTACCAGATGTAGAAATAGTTGATTTAAAACAAGAACTTATTAATGGAAATAAAAGTATGATAAGTGACAGATTAAAGGAATTAATACAAGAAAATTTAAACAATAAAAAACAAACAATATTATTTTTAAATAGGAGAGGATTTTCTACTTTTATAATGTGCAGAGATTGTGGATATACAGCAAAATGCAAAAATTGTAATATTTCACTTACCTACCATTCAAATACAAAAAAATTAAAATGTCATTATTGTGGTTATGAAACAAAAGTAATTACAGAATGTCCGTCTTGCAAGAGTAAAAATATAAGATATTTTGGAGCTGGAACTCAAAAATTAGAGGAACAAGTAAAGTTAATGTTTCCAGGAATACAAACAATACGAATGGATGTAGATACAGTAACTAAAAAAAATTCTCATGAAGATATTTTAAATGAATTTAAAAATAATAATATAGATATTTTAATTGGAACTCAAATGGTTGTAAAGGGGCATCATTTTCCAAATGTTACATTGGTACGGAGTTATTGCAGCAGATAGTAGCTTAAATATAGATGACTTTAGAGCAAATGAAAAAACTTTTCAAATTTTAACTCAGGTAGCAGGAAGAGCAGGTAGAGAAAAAACAAAAGGAAAAGTTATAATTCAAACATACAATCCAGATAATTTTAGCATTGAATGTTCTAAGAAGCAAGATTATAAATTATTTTACAAAACAGATATAGAAATAAGAAAACAATTGAAATATCCACCTTTTTGCGATATAATATTAATTGGGATTAGTTCTAAAATAGAAAAAGAGGGGTTAAAAGTTACTAATATAATTCATGAATATTTAAAAAATAGAGTAATTAAAGAAAATATAGGAATTATATTATATAAAGGCTTACCTGCTCCAATAGATAGAATAAAAAATAGATTCAGATTTAGAATTATTATAAAATGTAAATTTAGTGATGAAATAAAAGAATTAATGAATGATTTATTAAACATGTATGATAAAACAAAAGAATCTAAGACCACTAGAGTAGTAATTAATTTAAATCCAAATAATATGTTATAAAAGGAGTGAATAACTAAAATGGCTGTAAGAATTGTAAGGGAAGATGGGGATGAAATTTTAAGAAAAAAATCAAAAGAAGTTGAAGTTGTAGATGATAAAATAAGAGAATTATTAGACGATATGGTAGAAACACTTCATAAATATAATGGAGTAGGATTAGCTGCACCACAAGTAGGAATATTAAAAAGAGTTATTGTAATTGATTTATATGATGATAAGGGAGTAAAAAAAATAGTAAATCCTAAAATAGTTAAACAAAAAGGTGAACAAGAAGTAAGTGAAGGGTGTCTAAGCTTTCCTAATCAATTTGCTAAAATAATTAGACCTAATTATGTGGTTATAGAAGCTTTAAATGAAAATGGAGAAAAAATTAAAATTAAAGGTGAAGGTCTATTGGCACAAGCTTTAGCACACGAAATAGACCATTTAGATGGAGTATTATTTGTAGACAAAATAATACCTGGAACATTAGAATATGTAACACCAGAAGCAGAGGATGAATAGGAGGTATTTCTAATGCTAAATATTATTTTTATGGGAACACCAGATTTTGCTAAAGAATCTTTAAAAAGTATATATGAAGCAGGACATAATATTTTAGGGGTTGTTACTAATGTGGATAAACCTAAAGGTAGAGGAATGAAAATGATGTATTCTCCTGTAAAAGAATATGCTTTAGAAAAGGGAATAAAGATTTTTCAGCCAGAAAAGATAAGAAATAATATAGAATTTATAGATGAGATAAAGAAATTAAATCCAGATATTATTTGTGTAGTTGCTTATGGAAAAATATTGCCAAAAGAAATTTTAGAAATTCCAAAAAAAGGTTGTATAAATGTACATGGGTCATTACTTCCAAAATATAGAGGAGCAGCACCAATACAATGGGCTGTTATTAATGGAGAACAAAAAACAGGTATAACAACAATGTATATGGATATTGGAATGGATACTGGAGATATGATATTAAAAGAAGAAATTGAAGTAGGCGAAAATGAAACAACAGGAGAGTTATGGGAACGTTTAAGTAAAACAGGAGGAAAACTCCTTGTAGAAACAATAAAACAAATAGAAAATGGAACTGCACCAAGAATAAAACAAGGGGATAATTTTACAGTAGCTCCAATGTTGAATAAAGAAATTGCCAAAATAGATTGGAATAATAAAGGTGCTTTAGAAATAAAGAATTTAGTAAGAGGATTAAATCCAATTATGGGAGCATATACATTTTTGCATGGAAAGAAAATAAAATTATGGAGAGTAAATATTATATCTAAGGATGAATTAAGTAATTTATTTCCAGGAGCAGAAGAATATGCTTATAAAATAGAAGAAGTAATACCAGGAACAGTACTTTTTTCTGGAGATAAAAATGGACTTTTTATAAAAGCAAAAGATGAAGTGATACAAGTACTAGAAATACAAGCAGAAAATTCTAAAAAAATGAATATATATGATTTCTTAAGAGGGAATAATATAAATATTGGAGAAGTTTTAGGAGAATAATAAATATAGTAAAAAGTTGTAAATTGATTAAAATTTGAGTATAATATATAATATTAGTAAAAATTTGTTATTTAGAGGATGAGATTAATGGAAAAAAGAAAAAAACGTATTTTAACAGGTGATAGACCTACAGGTAGATTACATATAGGACATTATTTTGGGTCTTTAAAAAAAAGAGTTGAATTACAAGATAGTGGCGAATATGAGCCATATATTTTAATTGCAGATGTTCAAGCTTTAACGGATAATTTTAATAATCCAGAAAAAGTAAGAAAAAATATAAGGGAAGTTGTTTTAGATTATTTATCAGTAGGGATTGATCCGGAAAAAACTACAATATATATACAATCTATGATACCAGAAGTGGCAGAATTAACAGTTTTTTATTCTAATTTAGTAACAATTTCTAGGCTTCAAAGGAATCCTACTGTAAAAACAGAAATTGCTCAAAAGAAAGAGATTTTTGGGGAAAGTGTTACTTATGGTTTTTTAGGATATCCTGTAAGTCAAGCAGCAGATATTACAGCATTTGAAGGAAATATAGTGCCAGTAGGAGAAGATCAATTGCCTTTAATAGAACAATGTAGGGAAATAGTAAGAAAGTTTAATAGTATATATGGAGAAACTTTAGTTGAACCAGAAGCTGTACTTTCTAGCGGGAAAAGGATAAAAGGTTTGGATGGAAACGAGAAAATGGGGAAATCATTAGGCAATGCTATTTATTTATCTGATTCGGAACAAGAGGTAAATAAAAAAGTAATGAATGCAGTTACAGATCCTAATAGAATAAGAAAAGATGATTTAGGAAACCCAGATGTATGTATGGTTGCATATTATCATAACTTGTTTACACCAGATATTGATGTGAAAACAGTGTGTGAAGAATGTAGAGCTGGAAAAAGAGGATGTGTTGCATGTAAAAGAGAATTGGCTAAAAATATTAATAAATTTTTAGAACCAATTAGAGAGAAAAGAAAATACTATGAAGATAGACCAGAATTAGTTGATAAAATATTATTAGAAGGAACAAAAAATGCTCAAAAAGTTGCAAAAGAGACTATGAAAAAGGTAAAAAAAGCAATGAAGTTAGATTACTTTGAATAGATAGAAAGGAGAAGGTGTTGAGATTTAACACTAAATAAAATATGTTTATAGATTATGCAAAGATAATAATTAAAGCAGGAGACGGTGGAAACGGTGCTATATCATTTAGAAGAGAAAAATATGTTGCAGCTGGTGGACCTGATGGAGGAGATGGTGGAAAAGGTGGAGACATTTACTTTGAAGTAAGTCCTAATATGAATACTTTAGTAGATTTTAGATACAAAAAGAAATTTAAAGCAGAGAATGGAAAAAATGGAGAAGGCGGACATAGATATGGTAAAAGTGGAGAAGATTTAATTGTAAAAGTACCTATAGGAACAATTGTAAAAGATTCTGAAACAGGAAGAATAATGGCTGATTTATCTGAAAGAAATCAGAGAGAGCTTATTCTTTCTGGAGGTAGAGGAGGAAAAGGAAATTCACATTTTGCTACTTCTACAAGACAAGCTCCAAGGTTTGCACAAGGTGGAGAAAAAGGGGAAGAAAAAGAACTTATATTAGAATTAAAAATGCTTGCAGATGTTGGATTAATAGGTTTTCCAAATGTAGGTAAATCTACTTTTTTATCTGTAGTTACAGATGCAACACCTAAAATAGCAGATTATCATTTTACAACTTTAGAACCAAATTTAGGAGTTGTAAAAAGTGATTATGGAGATAGTTTTGTTATTGCAGATATTCCTGGAATTATAGAAGGAGCTAGCGAAGGAAGCGGTTTAGGACTTAAATTCTTAAGACATATAGAAAGAACAAGGTTATTATTACATGTAATAGATGTTTCTGGAATAGAAGGTAGGGATCCTGTAAAAGATTTTAAAACAATTAATGAAGAATTAAAAAAATATAGTGAAAAATTAAGTAAAAGAAAGCAAATTATTGTAGCTAACAAAATTGATATTATGCAAGATGAAAGTTTATATAATAAATTAGAAAAAATGGCAAAAGAAAATAATTTGGAAATATTTAAAATTTCTGGAGTAACAGGTGATGGGGTAAAAGAATTATTAAATAGAGTAACAGAAATTTTAAAGGTTTTACCAAAAGAAGAATTAGTTGATATTGAGAATATTAAAAAAGTTTATACATTAAAAGATGAAGCTGAGTTTACTATTACAAAAAATAAAGATATGTATATAGTGGACGGACCAGCAGTCCAAAGAATTATGAGAAGAGTTAATTTGGAAGACAATGAATCAATGTATTATTTCCAAAAATGTTTAAGAGAATTAGGTGTTAATGAAAAGCTGAAAGAAGCGGGTGTGAAAGAAGGAGATACTGTAAAAGTTGTTGATTGGGAATTAGAATGGTATGATTAAATATAAAAAGAAACCTATTTAAATATATATCTAAATAGGTTTCTTTTTTACGTATTTATAGCAAATATTATATAAGTATAAAATACTATTATTTATTGCTAAAAGTTACGCAAAACTATTTCATTTGACTTTCAGCTTGTTGTATTAATTTTCTAACCATTTGACCACCGATTCTACCAGCGTCTCTTGAAGATAAATCTCCATTATATCCTTGTTTTAAATTAACACCAACTTCTGAAGCTACTTCATATTTGAATTTATTTAGAGCTTCCTTAGCTTCTGGAACTACTTTTTGGTTGCTATTTGAATTTGCCATTTTCTTGTTTCACCTCCTAGAATGTGAATCTAAATTAAATTTATTTAAAAAAGCTTTTTGCTTTTTCATTATATATAATGTGCAATAAAATGTATTTTAAACTGGAAATTTTTGAAAAAATTAATTTTTAGAAATAATACTTGTACACTATGTATGAAAATGATATAATATAATTTACATTTTCAACAAAGGAGTTTATATGTATAAATTATTAGCAATAGATTTAGATGGTACATTACTTGATTCCTATGGTCAAGTTACAGAAAAAAATAAGGAGGCTATAAGAAAAGCTATAGAAAATGGTGTTGAAGTAGTTCTTACCTCTGGAAGAAGTCCACGCTCAGTAAAAAATTTGGCAGAAGAAATAGGAGCAAATAATTATTTTATTTGTGGTAATGGTGCGATTATATACGATAATAAAATGGATAATATAATTTTTAATAAATTTATTAATAAAAATAAAGTGTTACAAATTATAAAAATGTGTGAAGAAAATAGTATATATTATAGTATAAACACAAAAAATAGTATTATAACAAAATCTTTAAACTACAATGTACTTTTTTATCATCAGGAAAATAGTAGAAAAACTGATGATAAAAAAACAAATATAAATATTGTAAATGATATTTATAAATATATAGATGAGCGTGAAGAAGAAGATTATCTTAAAATTACTATATGTGATAGTAATAAAATAATATTTAATAGAATGTTAAACATTATAAAAAGTATTAAAGATGTAGATGTTTTAGATGTAGCCCATATTTCAAGAAAAATTATAAAAAATGGAACAGAAGAAATAATTATGAAATATTTTTATACAGAAGTTACCAATAAAAATGTAGATAAATGGAATGCTATAAAATTTTTAACAGAAAAGTTAGGGATTAATACAAATGAAATTGCTACAATTGGAGATAATGTAAATGATATTACAATGTTACAAAATGCTGGTATTGGTATAGCTATGGGAAATAGTGCTCCATATATTAAAGAAGTAGCTGATTATGTTGTAGTTGATAATGATTCAAGTGGAGTAGCAGAAGCTATTGAAAATTATATAATATAAGTTGTATAAATATAAGAAAAAATGCACATAACTAATATTAGGTAGGTGCATTTTTTATGGATAAAAATAAAAAAATCGAAAATGAGGAAGTTGAAGATACTACTAAATATGGAGAGTTTATATCATCATATTTTGCATGGTTAACACCAGAAAAGCAAAAAAATAAGGCAAAAGAAATGAATAATATGACTAAGAAAAAATAGATATAGACAGACAATAACTTAAAAAGTGAAAAGTAGAAAAAAAGTATAGCTATTCAGCTAAGTAAGAATAATACTTCATTTTCATATAAATCAAACAATATATACAAACATCTTTTAATTCCAATGGATTTAGTTTAAATAAGTCAAATATATATATACCGCTTTGTGATTCAAGTAATGATAAACATAAAAAAATTTCAGAATTGTCTAAAAATGCAACTTAAAAAACTGTAAGAGAAATAGAAGATATAAAAAAGGAATTAACTAAATTGAATTTAGATATTTGTAGTGAAAAATAAAATTTATTAAATAGGAAAGGAGAATTTTATATTTTGAATTCTAAATATTTAGATTCCTTGAGTCAAAAAGAATATAATAATTTAACAGAAAAATTATTTAATTAGCAGAATGGAAAATGTTTTATTTGTGAAAAAGATAGTGTTATTAAAGAAATCTGAAAGAACAATTAAAAGAACTAGAGGATAAAGAAAATCAGAAGATAAAAGAAAAAGAACAAGGGAATAAATTAAAAGAGAAGAAGAAAAAAGATAGAAGATTTGATAGATGGAATTGTAAAGAAATATTTCTATTATATGAATTGCTATTTTTGTAAAAAAATAGCAATTTTATTGAGAAAAAAAAGAATTTATGATATAAAGTATTATAGGAGGAAGTATTATGAATTACAAAAAAATAAAGAGAATTATAAAAAAGTTAGGATTTATAGAAAAAAGTGCCAATTTTTATGAAATTGATATAAATAATTATATAATGCATATTAATATAAATGCGGAAAATGAACAAATAATTTATTCTAATATTGATTATGGAGATAAAATAAAAGTTGAACATGGTGGAATAACTAATTTCTTAAAACAAGAAAGTTTAGTACAATTAGAGTGTGTTATTAGGTTGTTAAAGAAAGGATATAAACCAGAAGAAATAGAATTAGAAAAAACATATAGATTAGGACATAAAGATAAGGGCAGACTAGACATTTTAATAAAAAAAGAAAATGTTGCTTGGTGCTTAATCGAATGTAAAACATTTGGTACGGAATATTATGACGAAATAAAAAGGATGGAAGAAAATGGGAGCCAACTTTTTAGTTATTATGCTCAGGACAGAACACCAATTCTTATAGGATTATATACATCAGATATTCAAAATGAAAATAATAACATGATGTTTTACCAAATATCAACTAGTAAGTTAGATAAAGTGGGTTCAGTAAAAGACATTTTTAAAAGTTGGGACAAAACTCATGCAGAGATTGGAATTTTTAATAATAATATAGCACCATATGAATTTGAAGATTTTAATCTAAGAAAAGCAGATTTAAAGGAATTAAATAAGACTATCGGAAATAAATTATATAACAATTTTATGGAAATTTTAAGAAGACATGTAATATCAGATAAATCTAATGCTTTTAACATTTTTTTCAATTTGTTCGTATGTAAAATATACGATGAAGAATTTAAGGGAGAAAATGATGTGTTAGATTTTCAGTGGAAAATATCTGATACTATAGATGAATTTATAAATAGAATTAGTAATTTATATTATTCTTCATTAAAACAATAATTATTATTGGGCAAAAGAATATATTTATGGAATAGAGAAAGATAGTAGACTAGCTAAAACAGCTAAAATAGCAATGTTTTTAAATGGTGATGGAGATGCAGACATTGTAAGTTATGATGGATTAGCAGATTTTTATAAAAATAATGTATATAAAAATAAATTGAAAAGTTTATCTCCAACAAGAATAGTAGATACTTTTGATATAGTAGTTTCAAATCCACCGTTTTCAATAGAAGGATTTTTTAATACAATTGATAATATCGAAAATTTTTCTGCAAAAGATTATTTAACAGAAAAGAGCTGTGAAATTGAATGTTTCTTTTTAGAGAGAACTTTACAATTATTGAAAGGAGATGGATATACAGGATTAATATTTCCTTTATCAATTTTAAATAATAAAAATGCTTTATATACATATATACGACAACTATTGATTATGAATTTTGAAGTTTTTAATATAACAGAGATGAGAGAAAAAGTATTTAGTGCAACCAATACTTCTGTTGCTATATTATTTATGAGAAAAAGAAATGTTGGTGAAATGATGAAAATAATAGAGGATTATGCTCGTATAAATAATATACCTAACAATGATACTGGTATTAGTAATTTAAAAAAATTTGTTGAAGATAATAAATATATTGATACTAATTTGAATGGAGAATTATGTAAATACATAATCAAAGTTCTTCAAAAGAACAAACAGCTATTAGTGGCATTCTCAGGTGAAAAGAAAACACAAGAGTATTTCCAAGGATATAGAATAGAAAAAAGTAGAGGAAGAGAAGAATTAGTAGAAACTAACTATGGAATACTTACTCAAATAGATAAAAATTATGGAGATGATGATTTAGCGTCAATAATTCATTCTGAATTTTTGGGAGATAAAATTGATTTTTCAAATAAAGAGATATCAAAATTTGCTACAAGAGTTATGTATGATGATGTGTTTGATGTAACTACTGATAAATATCTAATAAGTACACCATCAAAATTTTTAACCAAAAAAACAATTAAAGTTGAATCGTTATCTATAAAAGGAGATTTTATAGATTCTTATGAATGTGAAAAAACTACTCTTGAAGAAATGAAAGAAAAAGGAAAAATAGAAATTATACCTGGATTAATATATGAAAAGCAAGATGAAGTTCCATTTAAGACAGATAGGAAAGTTTTAACGGCTAGTAACATAGATATAAAAACAGGAAGACTTACATACGAAACAAAATTAGTTTATTTAAGAGAAGATTATAATATTGACCAGGATAAACAAATTAGAGAGAATGATATAGTTATGTCTATGTCAAGTGGAAGCTTAAAACATTTGGGGAAAGTTGCATTAATAGAAGATAATAGTTCAAGTGATATGATAGGAGGATTTCTAAATGTTATTAGGTGCAAAGATAAATATATAGCAAATGCATTATATTATAGACTTATGTCTAAAAAATTTAGAGAATATGTTTTTTCAAAAAAAGGACAAAATATAAATAATTTGAATATTAGTGAATTGATATTGCTACCACTAGAAATTCCTAAGAATATAAAAGAATTTTATAAAGAAGTAAAAGGAGAATAAAGATAATGAATAGATTAGGTAAATTAGAAAAAGTTAATTTAAGAGATATTTGGCCAATGGTTCTGTGATTACGCATTGGTTATAAAAAAAGAATTTAATAAAGTTTATAATAAATAACAAAGGAAAAGCAAAATATGAATGTATAATAATGCAGGATTATTTTGCTTTTATTAAAATGAGGTACATAAAGCAATTACCCAAGCACTTGATATTATTGAGCTTGAGTGATAAAATATAAAACGATAAACTAATTCGAATTGATCCCAAAAGCTACATATCGTGCATATGAATAGCCAGGAGGATATACAAGAATACCATCCTTTTTATTACTCGTTATCAATAAACAAGATACGACATCATTTTGATTCATAGTTGCTATATTTTTATTATCGGCAATGAAATTGAAGTCTTTTTAAAAGTTATTGATAAAGTAATAATATTCTTTTTTAGAAAGAAGAATTGTCTTCACAATTTAAAAATATAGTTTTTTCCATAAATTACTATATTTTGAAGAAAGAGTTTTATATTCTTCCAAAGATGAGCATTTTCTATAAAATAGAGCTTTATTCATAATTTAAATGGTGTATTTTGTTAAAACTCTAAAATGGAAAATTGTAAAGTATTTTTGAAATATTTATTAAAGAAAGGAAGAAAAAGGTTGAATAAAGAAGCATTAGCAAGAATTAAAATAAATAAATTTTTAGAAGATGCAGGTTGGAGATTTTTTGATAATGAAAAAGGTAAAGCTAATATCAAACTTGAACAAAATGTGAAAATTACTCAAGAAGCAATAGATGCTTTAGGTGAAAATTTTGAGAAAACAAAAAATGGTTTTACAGATTATATATTACTTGATGAATACGATAGACCAATAGTTGTGTTGGAAGCAAAGAAAGAGGAAATACATCCTTTAACAGCAAAAGAACAGGCTAGATTATATGCCAATTCATTAAGAGCTAAATATGTAATTTTATCTAATGGAAATATGCATTATTTCTGGAATTTAGAAAAAGGTAATCCAGAGATGATAATAACTTTTCCAACCTATGAGTCATTGATTACAAGTAAAGCTTTAACTAGTAGTACAGAAACTATTACAGAAATGAAAATAGATAAATATTTTGTAGCATTGAGCCAAGATCCTGGATTAGAACAAAGTGCTGTATGGAAAACTGGCGATGATGAACTTATAAAAAAATATTGTATGGATAATGATCTTAGAATGTTAAGATATTACCAAGAAAATGCTATAAAAGCAGTACAAAATTCTATAAAAGATGGGAACACTAGATTCTTATTAGAAATGGCAACGGGTACAGGAAAAACTTTGGTTTCAGCAGGATTAATTAAATTATTTATTAGAAGTGATATAGCTCATAGAGTTTTATTTTTGGTAGATAGATTAGAACTTGAAAATCAAGCAAGAACTAATTTTGTAAAATATCTAGGAAAAGATGGAATAAGAACTGAAGTATATAAAGAGAATAAAGACGACTGGACTTCAGCAGATATAGTTGTTAGTACAATTCAATCATTTACGCATGATGATAAATATAAGAAAATATTTAATCCTGTAGACTTTGATTTAATAATTTCAGATGAAGCTCATAGAAGTTTGGGAGTATCTAACAAAGCTGTATTTGAATATTTCATGGGTTATAAATTAGGATTAACTGCGACACCAAAGAATTACTTAAAGGGTGTAAATTTTGATTTAACTGATCCAAGAGAATTAGAAAAGAGAATAATGCTTGATACATACCATATTTTTGGATGCGATAGTGGTAGGCCAACTTTCTCATATACATTAGCGGAAGGGGTTCGTGATCATTATTTGGTAAATCCAACAATCATCGATGCAAGAACAGATATTACAACAGAATTATTATCAGAAAAAGGTTTGATTATTAACTCTGATGATGATGAAGTAGATGTAATAGTAAAAGATCAGCATGGAAAAAAGACAAAAGTATTTACTGAAAAAGGATATGAAAAGAAATTTTTCTCCGAAGCTACAAATAGAATTTTATGCAAAACTTTTATTGAAAATGCATTGAGAGATCCTATAACTAATGAAATAGGTAAGTCAATAGTATTTTGTGTAAATGTTCAACATGCATTAAAAATAACACAAATTTTAAACGAATATGCAGAAATGAAATTTCCAGGAAAATATAATTCTGATTTTGCAGTTCAAATAACATCCAATATACCAGATTCTCAACAAATGACAATAAACTTTGCTAATAATAATTTGTTAGGACATACTAAATGGCTAGAGGACTATGATACAAGTAAAGCTAGAGTTGCAGTTACAGTTGGAATGATGACTACTGGATATGATTGCCAAGATATATTGAATGTAGCATTATTTAGACCAATATTTTCACCTACAGAATTTATTCAAATAAAAGGTAGAGGAACTAGAAAATATGACTTTAAGTATGAAGATAAAAAAGAAGAAAAAATAACATTTAAATTGTTTGATTTCTTTGCTGTATGTGAATATTTTGAAGAGAAATTTCCATATGATGAAAAAATTGCATTGCCTAGAGAAAATAACGGTGATGAAGCTCATGGTGGAACTTTAGATGGAACGATAATAGATCAAGTTGTACATAATGGAGCTGATTCATTATTAACAATAGAAGAAGAATTAGTACCTGAAACAGGAATGAAAATAGATAAGATGCTTTATAAGAAATTTGAGGATAAAGTAAAAGATGATCCTGCAGTTCAAAAAATTATTTCAGAAAAAGATGTTGAAGCATTAGAATGGTACTTGAAAGAAAATGTTTTTGATAAACCTACAGAATATTATAATACTAAAAAACTAGAACAATCTTTAGGATTAGACAGAAAATTAACGGTAAAAGAAATTGCCATGAATATTTTAGGTTTTATTACAGGATATAAATCAAAAACAGAGAAACTTAAAGATGAGTTTGAAAACTTTAAATTATTAAATAAAGAAGAAATTGAACAATATGCTGATAAGATTACAGATATAGAAGCAATTTTTCAAGCATATGTTTTGGATGAAAATGTTAGGAAAAATGTAAAAGAAGGAACTTTAGCGATATTGTTTAATATGCCAATCAAAGAAAATTTAAGAAGATTGGCAGGAATTACAATAAGGGGGAAAACAATATTAAATTATATTGTAGATTATATTTCAGAAAATGATATAAATTGTGAAAATTTCAAATAGGAGGAAAAATAGTGTTAGATAATAGAACAAAAAGTGCTATTGATGAGGCAAGAAACATACTGGTTGGAAAAATTCCGAGTCCAAGCGCTCAGGTAGATCAAATTACTATGGGAATGCTTTATAAGTTTATGGATGATATGGATCAAGAAAGTATTCAACTTGGTGGAAAAGCCACATTTTTTGCAGGAGAATATGAACAATACTCTTGGAGAAGGATAATGAGCAAGACAGTAAGTGCTCAAGAAAGATATAATAAATATACGGAAGGATTAGAAAAATTTTATATAAATCCTAATTTGCCACAAACTTTTAAAGACGTATTTAAAAATGCATCAGTTCCATTTAAAGAGGCAGATATCTTAACTATGTTTTTACAATGCATAAATAAATTAAGTTATACAGATTCAGAACAATTAGGAGATGCTTATGAATATTTATTAGCAGTATTGGGAAGCCAAGGTGATTTAGGACAATTTAGAACTCCAAGACATATAATAGATATGATTGTAGAGATAGTAGATCCTAAGAAGAATGAAACTATACTTGATAATGCATGTGGAACAGCTGGTTTCCTGATATCAGCATATAAGCACATTCTTAAAGAAAATATGGATAAAACACCAGGAGATAAGCTGAATTTTGATGAAAAAAAAGAAATATTAAAACATATTACAGGATACGATATTGAACCTTCAATGGTAAGAATTGCAAAAATGAATATGTTTTTACACGGAGCTAATAATCCAGATATTTATGAATATGACACATTATCAGATGATTCAAGATGGGAAGAAAAATTCAATGTGATTCTAGCAAATCCACCATTTATGAGTCCAAAAGGTGGAATTAAACCACATAAAAGATTTGAAGTGAAATCAAATAGGTCAGAGGTTTTATTTGTGGATTATATTAATAATCATTTAAGATCAGATGGAAGAGCAGGTGTAATTGTTCCTGATGGTATTGTATTTCAAATTGGTAATGCATACAAACATTTACGAAAAAACTTAATAGACAATTCATTAATTGCTATAATAGCATTACCAAGTGGAATATTTGCTCCATATTCTGGAGTTAGAACTGATATATTAATATTAGACAAGCAAAAAGCAAAGCAAACGGATCAAATATTATTTGTTGAACTAAAAAATGATGGTTTTTCTTTGAATAAGCAAAGAAATCCAATAAAAGAAAATGATATTCCAAAAATTATAGAAGTATTTGAAGAAGGCAATTTTGAACAATATCAAGATAGAGAAAATCAATGGTTTTCTGTTAAGAAAGAAGAAATTATAAAAAATAATTATGACTTATCAATAAATAAATATAAAGCGATAATTATTGATACCCCTTCATTTGAAGATTCTAAAACAATATTTAATGACATATTACAGTTGGAAGAAGATTCAAAAAAAATTTTAATGGAGTTGGAAAAATTATTGTAATGAGAAAATTAAAATTAGGAGAGATTGCTACTTTTGTTAATGGGTATGCATTTAAGCCTTCTGATTGGAAAGATGAAGGGGTTCCGATTATAAGGATTCAAAATTTAACAGGTAGTATGGACACACAAAATTATTATCAAGGTAATATTGATTCTAAATATGACATAAATACTGGAGATGTTTTAATTTCTTGGTCAGCTAGTTTAGGAGTATATATGTGGTCAGGAGAAAAAGCATATTTAAATCAACATATTTTTAAAGTTGTTTTTGATAAAATCGATATAGATAAAAACTTTTTTATGATTTTAATTGAATCAAAGCTTAATGAATTAAAGAGTAGAACACATGGCTCAACCATGAAACATATTACAAAGAAAGATTTTGATAACATTGAAGTCAATATGCCAGAAATAGAAGAGCAAAAGTCGATAGCAGATAAGATATTAAAAACAAAGATGTTAATTAAAAATAAAAAAGAACAAAATATTAAATTAGAAGAATTGAAAAAATCCAAATTTTCAGAAATGTTTAAAAATGAAGAAGAAAAAGTTGAACTAAATAATGTATGTAAATTTATAAACGGAGATAGGGGGAAAAACTATCCATCAGTTGGAGAAATATCAAAAAAGGGTGAAATACCATTTATTAATGCTGGGTTATTAGATAATGGTAAAGTAAACTTTAAAAACATGAATTATATTTCAAAAGAAAAGTATGATTCATTAAGTTCTGGAAAAATCCAAAAAAATGACATTTTATATTGTTTGAGAGGATCATTAGGAAAAAATGCAATAATTGATTTTGAGCAAAATGGAGCAATTGCATCTTCATTACTGATTTTAAGACCAAATACAGATAAAATAATGCCTCAATATTTATTTAATATTTTAACTACAAATGAGATATTAATTCAACAAGCAAAAGCTTTGAATGGAAGTTCACAACCAAATTTATCTGCAACAAGTGTAAAAAAATATACAATAGCATTACCTACTATAGAGAAACAAAATCAATTTGTTAATGTGGTAGAGATAATAAATAAGAAAAAGGAACAAAATGATGCAATTATAGAAAAATTAGAGAATTTGCATGTAGCTCTAATCAATGAAAATTTATAAATTGACTTTAGAAAGGAAATATTAGGAAAAAAAATTTACTAATGTCAAAAAAAGAATTAAATCCAAATGATACGGAAATTCAAACAGATGGATGCAGACATACAAATCCAGATATATGTAGTAACAATGGTATATAAGTTTAAACCGAGGTAATGTATCAAAAACGAGGGGATACGAGTATATATGAAGGTAACTCCTCCTAGTATAATAATGTTAGTTTAAGAAAATTAACTTAACATTAGTTATTTTT
>CAUWNG010000036.1:0-19199 GCA_963560005.1 uncultured Clostridia bacterium | reverse complement strand
TGCTAAAAAAGATGGTACACGTAAATTTAACCCTGATTTATTTTCAACATCGGCTAATTTTCAAAAAAAATACGGGATATCAGGAAGAGATTTAAAAATAAAATATGGAAGAACCTATAAAGCGCCTAAAAAAGATTTAAAAGATTTAAATATAAAGTGTTATCAAACAGAAAATGTAGAACAATTAGAAAATACTATATATGAAATTAAGAATTTAAATGTATAAAGATATAAAGAAAATTAGTTTGAAATTTTGAGTTAAGTTTTTATTTTGTGAGAGGAATGTGATTTAATGTGGAAAATAAAGTTGTACTAATAACAGGAGGATCAAGAGGTATAGGAAAGGCAATAGCAAAGAAATTTGCAAAGGCTAGATACAATATAGTTATAAACTATACTTCAGAAAGTTTTGAATTTGAAAAATTTAAAGAAGAGATAGTTGAAAATGAAAATATTAATATATTATTTATAAAAACAGATGTTACTAAGTATAATGAGTGTGAAAAGATGGTAAAAGAAGTAATAAATAAATTTGGAAAAATTGATGTTCTTATTAATAATGCAGGAATAACAAAAGACGGATTATTAATGAGAATGAAAGAAGAAGATTTTGATAAAGTTATAGAAGTAAATTTAAAAGGGACATTTAATGTTACAAAAAATGTTATACCATATATGATGAAACAAAGATATGGAAAAATAGTAAATATATCTTCAGTGGTTGGAATTGGAGGAAATGCTGGCCAAGCAAATTATGCGGCTTCTAAAGCTGGAATAATAGGTTTTACAAAAAGTGTAGCAAAAGAATTAGCAAGTAGAAATATTTTAGCTAATTGTGTAGCACCAGGATTTATAAAAACAGATATGACAAATATTCTATCAGATACAGTAAAAGAAAATATAAATAAGCAGATTCCATTAAACAAAATGGGAGAAGCAAACGAAGTAGCTAATGCAGTATATTTTTTAGCATCAGATGAAAATACTTATATAACAGGTCAAGTTCTAAACGTTGATGGTGGAATGATTATGTAATTAAAGGAAGGGAAAGATAAAAATGGAGAGAAGAGTTGTAATAACAGGAATGGGAGCTATAACTCCTATAGGAAATAGTGTTAATGAATTTTGGAAAGGTATAAAAGAAGCAAAATGTGGTATTGATAATATTACAAAATTTGATACGAAGGATTTTAAAGTGAAACTAGCAGCTGAAGTTAAAGGATTTAATTCAGATAATTACTTTGATAAAAAAGTTTCTAAAAGATTGGATATGTTTTCCCAATATGCAATTGTTGCAGCAAGAGAAGCAATGCAAGATTCTGGTATAACAAAGGAAAATACAGATATGACAAGAGTTGGAACAATGATAAGTTCTGGTATTGGAGGACTTGATACTATAGAAAAAGACAATAGAAATATAGTAGAAAAAGGACCAGATAGAGTATCACCAATGTATATTCCAATGTCTATTGTAAATATGGCAGCTGGAAATGTAGCAATAGACTTAGGGTTGAAGGGTGAATCTATGTCTATGGTAACAGCATGTGCTAGTGGTACTCATTCTATAGGAGAAAGTTATAGAATAATAAAACATGGATATCAAGATGTTATTTTTGCAGGAGGAACAGAAGCTTCAATAACACCAACAGGAATAGCAGGATTTATGAATATAAAAGCATTATCACAATCAACAGATAAAACAAGAGCTAGTATACCATTTGATAAGGAAAGAAATGGATTTGTAATGGGTGAAGGAGCTGGAGTTATTGTATTAGAAGAATTAGAACATGCAAAAGCTAGAAATGCAAAAATTTATGCGGAAATTATAGGATATGGGGCTAGTACAGATGCATATCATATTACATCACCATCACCAGATGGTGATGGTGGAGCAAGAGCTATATCAAATGCAATAAAAGATGCAAAAATTACTCCAAATAAAATTACATATATAAATGCACATGGAACATCAACATTATTAAATGATGCAGGAGAAACCAAAGTGATTAAAAAAGCGTTAGGTGAACATAGTAAAAAAGTAATGGTAAGTTCAACAAAAGGAAATACAGCTCATTTATTAGGTGCAGCAGGAGCAATAGAGGCTATTGTTTGTGCAAAAGCAGTACAAGATAGTTATATACCAGCAACAATAAATTATAAAGTTGCAGATCCTGAATGTGATTTGGATATTGTACCAAATATAGGGAGAAATTTAGAAGTTAAGTATACGTTATCAAATTCACTTGGATTTGGTGGTCATAATGCTTGTATAATATTAAAAAAATATGAAGAATAATTGTACAGAAAGGAAAGTTAAAAAAATGGATTATAATGATATAAAAAAACTAATAGATGATATGGGAAATTCTAAAATAGATGAACTAGAAATAGAATTTCCAGAGGGTATGAAAATTAGTATGAAAAAGAGTAAAGAAGAAGAAATTATACAAACTAGTGCACCAGTTATAAGTAAAAATATTACAAATAATAATATAGATACAGTTAGTGAAGAAACAAAAATAGTAAAATCACCTATGGTTGGAACCTGTTATTTGAGTCCATCACCAAAAGAATCTGAATTTGTAAAGGTAGGAGATAAAATAACAAAAGGAAAAACATTATGTATAATAGAAGCTATGAAATTGATGAATGAAATAGAAAGTGAATATGATGGAGAAATAGTGGAAATTTATGTAAAAAATGAAGAAATGGTTGAGTTTGGAAAACCATTATTTAAAATAAAATAAGGAGAAAAGATATGTTAGATATAAAAGAAATATGCAAAATTATTCCACAGAGAGCGCCATTTTTAATGATAGATAGGGTAGAGGAATTAAAACCAGGAGAGAAGTGTATAGCATATAAAAATATAAGTATAAATGAACCATATTTTAAGGGGCATTTTCCAGAAAACCCTATTATGCCAGGAGTATTAATAGTAGAGGCTCTGGCTCAGACTGGTGCTATGGCTATATTATCTAAAGAGGAGAATAGGGGGAAAAATGCTCTTTTTGGAGGAATAGATAAATTTAGATTTAAAAAACAAGTTTTACCAGGAGATATTTTAAAACTAAATGTAAAATTAATTAAACAAAAAGGGCCAATAGGAGTAGGAGAAGCGGTAGCTACAGTTAATGAAGTGATAGTAGCAAAAGGAGAATTAACTTTTGCAATTGTTGAACAATAGGCTAGTAGAATATTTAGCGAAGCTTTTTATATAATAGGAAAGTTTGGAGAACTTTCCGATTATATAAAAAAATAGAAGAGTGTACAACACTCTTCTACTCAAAAATCAGCTATTTAATTCGTATAAACGAAAGCGTTTTCTCATCGGACAATTCTGTGATTTTATATCCAAGATCAAATAAGATAATTGGATACAAGGGTACAGAAGTGTCTTTAGGAGTCAACTCAATGGATAAATTTTGGGGGACAGTTTTATACTTAGAGAAAATTAAATATAGCCTATCTATAAAATTCTTGATAGGAATATTTTCCCTGTGTGACCACCTAAGTTGACCTAATATGAAGAATATTTCTTCATATTCTTTATTCCGTTTTACAATTTTACTGAGTTTTGACATAATGTATCCTCCTTTAAGTTGAAATACATATTAATTATACCATAAATTTACATAAAAAGAAAGGAAAAAATAAAATGTTAAAAAAAATACTTATTGCTAACCGTGGAGAAATAGCTGTTAGAATTATAAGGGCATGTAGAGAAATGGGAATTAGAACAGTTGCTATTTATTCAGAAGCGGATAAGACAGCGTTACATACTAAGTTGGCTGATGAAGCGGTATGTATAGGACCAGCTAAATCTACAGATAGTTATTTAAATATTAAAGCCATAATAGAAGCAGCATATTTAACAGGGTGTGATAGTATACATCCAGGATTTGGATTTTTATCTGAAAATGTTAAATTTGCTAAAATATGTGAAGAAATAGGAATTAAATTTATAGGTCCAAATTATAAAATGATAGAATTAATGGGAAATAAATCTAAAGCAAAGGATACAATGAAAAATGTAGGTATTCCTGTAGTACCAGGATCTGATGGATTAATAAGTTCACTTAAAGAAGCAAAAGAAGTTGCCAAAAATATAAAATATCCTGTAATAGTAAAAGCTTCTGCTGGTGGTGGCGGAAAAGGAATAAGGATAGCATATACAGAAGAAGAGCTTTTAAAAGCTTATGAGATAGTAAAGCAAGAATCTTTAACTTCGTTTAATGATGATAGTGTTTACATAGAAAAATATATAGAAAATCCTAGGCATATAGAAATACAAATAATAGCAGATGAACATGGAAATTGTGTATATTTAGGAGAAAGAGATTGTAGTATTCAAAGGAAAAACCAAAAAATTTTAGAAGAAACTCCATCTTTAATAATAAAGGATAAAGTAAGGAAAAAAATGGGAGAGATTGCTGTTAATGCAATTAAGAAGATAGGATATTATAATGTTGGTACTATTGAGTTTTTAGTAGATAAAAATAAGGATTTTTATTTTATGGAAATGAATACTAGAGTACAGGTAGAACATCCTGTTACAGAAATGGTTACTGGAATAGATATTATAAAGGAACAAATAAAAATTGCAAGTGGTAAAACATTAGAATATTCTCAAAAAGACATAAAAATAACAGGTCATAGCTTAGAATGTAGGATAAATGCAGAAAATCCAGATAAAAATTTTATGCCATGTCCTGGAAAAATAATTGGCTTGCATTTACCAGGAGGGAATGGAATACGAATTGATAGTGCTATATATGAAGGATATGAAATTCCTATTTATTATGATTCTATGATTGCAAAAATAATAGTACATGGAAATAATAGGCAAGAATCTATAGAAAAAATGAAGAGTGCATTAGGTGAATTTATAATAGAAGGTGTAGATACAAATATAGATTTTTTATATAAAATATTGGAAAATGAAAACTTTAGAACTAATAATTATACTACATCTTTTTTAAAAAGTGAATTTGGAATATAAGAGGTGCTAAAAATTGATTATAGATAAAATAAAGAAAATGAATCCAGAAGATATAAATTTTTCATCCAAAAATGAAATTGCTGGGGATATGCTTATAGGAAAATGGGTAAAATGTGAGTTGTGTAAAGAAATAATATATAAAGAGGAATTACATAAAAATTTAAGTGTATGTCCTAATTGTGGAAAACATTTTAGAATATCCTCAAGAAGAAGAATAAGACAAATAATAGATGAAGATACTTTTGAAGAGATAGGAAAAGGATTGAAAACTGCAAATCCATTGAAATTTGAGGGGTATGAAAAAAAACTTGAAATATTGCAAGAAAAAACTAATATAGAAGAAGCTGTTACAACTGGAATTGGAAAAATATATGGAGAAAAAGTTGTATTGGCAGTAATGGACGGAAACTTTATGATGGGAAGTATGGGAAGTGTTGTTGGTGAAAAAATAACATTAGCAATAGAAACATCTATAAAATTAAAACTTCCACTAATTATATTTTGTGTTTCAGGTGGAGCAAGAATGCAAGAAGGTATAATTTCGTTAATGCAGATGGCAAAAACGTCAGCAGCTTTGGCAAAACATAATAAAGAAGGATTGTTATATATATCTGTATTAACTGATCCAACAACTGGAGGAGTAACAGCAAGTTTTGCAATGTTAGGTGATATTATATTAGCAGAGCCAAAAGCATTAATAGGTTTTGCAGGGCCAAGAGTGATAGAACAAACTATTAAACAACAATTACCAGATGGATTTCAAAAATCAGAATTTTTATTAGAAAAAGGTTTTATAGATAGAATAGTTGAAAGAAAAAATATGAAAGTAGAACTTGCAAATATATTAAAACTTCATAGGAGGTGCAATTAATGAATACAGCATGGAATAAAGTAGAACTTGCAAGAGATAGTAAAAGACCAAAAACAATGGATTATATAAACAATGTTTTTGAAGAGTTTATTGAATTACATGGGGATAGATTATTTGGAGATGATAAATCAATAATAGGCGGAATAGCAAGAATAGAAAATTATGTTGTTACAGTAATAGGTCAACAAAAAGGTAAAACTACAAAAGAAAATATGGAAAGAAATTTTGGAATGACTAATCCAGAAGGTTATAGAAAATCATTAAGATTAATGAAACAGACAGAAAAATTTGAAAGGCCTATAATAACATTTATAGATACTCCAGGAGCATATCCTGGGATAGGTGCAGAAGAAAGAGGGCAAGGGGAGGCAATAGCAAGAAATTTATTAGAGATGTCTACTATTAAGGTGCCTATTATTTGTGTAGTAATAGGGGAAGGTTCTAGTGGAGGAGCACTAGCTTTAGGTGTTGGAGATAAAATAATAATGTTAGAAAATTCTATATATTCTATTTTATCACCAGAAGGATTTGCAAGTATATTATATAAAGATGTTACTAAAAATAAAGAAGCTGCAAAAAACATGAAAATAACAGCAAGAGATTTAAAAGAATTAGGAATAATAGATGAAATAATAAAAGAGCCAAATGGTGGAGCTCAAAATAATATTATAGAGATGAGTATTAATTTAAAAAGAAGTATTATTAAAAATTTAAACAAATTAACAAAAATTAATAAAGATATTTTATTGGAAGAAAGATATGAAAAGTTTAGGAAAATTGGAAAAATAGAAAGGTAGTGTTAAAATAATGTTATTAACAGGAAAAAAAGTTTTAATTATGGGAATTAGAAATAAATGGAGTATAGCTTGGGGAGCTGCTAAGTCAGCTTATGAAAATGGAGCAGAGGTTTTGTTTACATGTAGCAATATGGAAAATATTGAAAAAATAAAGGAATTAATTAGTCAAATACCAAATTCAAAGTTGTATACTTGTGATGCAGGAAGTGATGAAAGTATATCAGAATGTTTAGAAAAAGTAAAAAACGAAAATGGAAAAATAGATGGTATTTTACATAGTATAGCACATGCTAATACAGAAGATTTAAGAAATAATTTTATAAAAACATCAAGAAATGGTTTTGCACATGCATCAGATATAAGTGCATATTCATTAGTTGCAATTGCAAGGATAGCAATGGAAAAAGAATTATTAAATAAAAATTCAAGCATTGTAGCATTAACATATTATGGATCAGAAAAAGCTGTTGTAGGATATAATATAATGGGGGTTGCAAAAGCTGCACTAGAAGCAAGTATTAAGTATTTAGCACAAGATTTAGGAACAAATACAATTCGTATAAATGCAATTTCAGCAGGTCCAATAAAAACTCTTTCAGCAAAGGGAATAAAAGATTTTGGCTCAATATTAAATATAGTAGAAGAAAAAGCACCTTTACACAAAAATGTAACTACAAAAGAGGTAGGAGATACTGTAACATTTTTATTTAGTGAAATGTCAAGTGCAATAACAGGGGAAGTAATACATGTAGATAATGGCTTTTCTATTGTAGGAGTGTAATGGAATAAAAAAGGTCAAATATAAGATTTGACCTTTTTGGCTACATTCCTTGTTCGCCTGGAATAAAGTAATCAACTACACCATATACTAAAGCACCTACTATAGCTGCTATCCAAGATATTGCATAACCAGCTACAAAGTATTGAGTAACATATAGTATAACTGCTGAAAGTACAAAACCTACAAAACCTTTACCAAAAGGACTTGCATGTAATCCAGTTAACTTTATAATTAAATAATCCATAACTGTAAGAACAACAGCAGCTGCTGCTAATGCCCAGAAGTTATTTATTTCAAATCCAGGTGTAAAAAATGCAGTAATTGCAAGAACTATTCCAGCAGTTACTAGTCTACCAACAATTTGCCAAACAGTACTTTTGGTATTATTTTTTGTTTGTGTATTGGTATTCATTTCTGACATTTTAAAAACCTCCTTAATTTTAAGAATAACAATGATTATTATTCATGGTTTCAATTATATTATTTACTAAAAAAAATTATTTATTCAAATAAGAATAAATATTTTTTTTTTGTTAAAAATAATATTGAGGTGTTATAAATGTTAATTACTTTTATAAGAACAATTTTTTTATACATAATAGTATTAATTGTTATGAGATTAATGGGAAAGAGAGAAATTGGTCAGCTTCAACCTTTTGAATTAGTTGTTTCCGTATTAATTGCAGATTTGGCCTCAATACCAATGGCAGATTCTGGAATACCTATTACAAATGGAATAATTCCTATATTAGGGTTATTAGTAATGCATTTACTTATTTCATTAATAAATATAAAAAGTATGAAAGCAAGAGAAATATTGTGTGGTAAACCTTCAATTTTAATATATAGAGGAAGAATAGATGAGAAGGTATTAAAAAAAGAAAGATTTACATTAAATGAGCTACAAGAAAGATTAAGGGGAAATAATATAGTAAATATTGGAGATGTGGAGTATGCAATATTAGAGACTAGTGGCCAATTAACAGTTATTCCAAAACCAAATAAAAGAAATACAACTCCTCAGGATTTTAATATTATGCCCGAATATGAAGGAATAACTTATGACTTAGTTATAGATGGAAAAGTAATGTATGATAATTTAAAAAAGGTGGGTAAGGACTATAATTGGCTAAAAAAGCAAGTGAAAAAGTTTAATATAAATCCAGAAGAAGCCCTTATAGTTACTATAGATGCTAATAATAATATATTCTGTCAAGAGAAGGAGAAGAAAAATTAATTATGAAAAAAGAAATTATAATAAGTATTGCTGTAATAATATTAATAATATTATTAAATATAATTACACAAAACAACATAAATGAAACCTATTTAAAATTAGAGGAAAACTTAATACAACTAAAAGGAAATATGGAGAAAAAAAATGAAGGTTTTGCAAAAAAGCAAATACATGGAATAGAAGAGCAATGGACTAGAGAATATAAAAAATTAGCATACTATGTAGAACATGAAGAATTAGAAAAGGTTGAAACTCAAATTGTGAAGTTGAAAGCTAATATAAATACTAAAGATTATAATGTGGGAATTGAAAATTTAGATACATGTATTTATATATTACAACATATAAAAGATAAAAATGCATTAAAAATAGTTAATATTTTTTAAAAAGTATATGTTTAAATAATTAGGCAAACTTAAAATAAGTCTGCCATTATTTATCGTATAAAAATTATAATAGTAGGAAGTATAAAAGCTAAAATACCAATAGAAATAACAGATACTCCACCATATTTATTTTGTTCATTTTTAAAAACTATTATTCCATATATAATAGTTTTTATACTAATAAAAATACTTACTAGAAATATAAGAACTCTCATTTTATTAACAATCCTTTCTGCAATATTAAATATTAAAGAAAAAAGTAAATTATTTGTATTTAAATTTTTTCTTTAACTTTCCATTAACAGATAAGATGATTTTATATTTGAATAGACTGTAACTTTAAAAAAGGCATTTTGGTAATTATTAAGCCAATTATAATTTTGCCAATCATTCCAGAAAGTAAAGTATTTTCTAGCATAGTTTCCAAATCCATCTATATCTGTTTTATATTCTTTTGAAGTTTTATATAAATAATTTGAAATATTATTTTCTAAATATTTATTTGTATAATCTTCTAATTTTTTAACATTTTCTTTATTTAAATTTTCTGAAGTTTCATCCATTGAAAGTATTCTAGAAGTTAAATGAATATTACATTCTATATAAGGAGTACCATTTTCTAAATAAACTTTTTTATTAGTGTTTTTGGCTAATCTTATAGAAAGGTCTATATAATCTCCTTCACGAAAAGGACTGGGGATTCTAATTTGACCTGTCTTTAAATCATTTTCAATTATTAAATGGCAAAGACTTTGCATTGCATTTAGTTCACCTACAAATTTATCTTTATTAAATACTGCAAGACCAATATTTTCTATATTTTTTTTAGAGTTGATAGGTGTTTCACCAGCAATGTATGAAGAATCTTTATCAGCAGAATCTAAAGGAGATGTATCATTAGAATTATTATAAGAAATTATTTCTTTAGAATATTCTTTTTGTGTAGAAGGATTATTTATAGAGCCTAATATTGCTACAGGACTAGAAGCAGTATCCAAATAAGAAGAAAAGAAATCAACTAAAGTTATATTTTGTGTATATCCTGTGTATTCACTTGCTGTTGGAATTATTTCATAATATTTGGCAGACATTTTTTCTAGTACTGGTTTAGATGCTTTTAAAAAGTCCTCACTATCATTTTTAGAAATAATTATGTTTGCGTCTGGATTAAATTGAATATTGTTCATTAAAGTATAAATATATTCAGAAATTCCTTTACTTGCAAGTTCTTCAGATATTACCAATACTTTACAATGTGAAAGATTTATTTCTTTACTTAAATAACTATTAAATAAATTAATTCCAGAATTTATAGAAGAACATTCTATAGTATTTACAATGGAATCAGAAGCAGTAGAAGAGCTGTTTTCCGAGCTAGTACTATCACTTGAACCTCCACCTTGGCTTGCAAATTGTAAACTTAATTTTATATTATTTGAAGTTCCTACATCAAGTCCCAAAGCTATTACATAAGCTAAATCGCTAAGTTCAGGGCTATGATTAAATTGAAACCATGATACCAAAAACAAAGAAAGTATTAATACAAAAATTATAAATTTACTGTAGTAACTGTTCATTAGTATTTACCTCCATATTATTATTTTTGTGTTTCTTTAATTTATATTTGATATTAGCAAATATTAAAATTCCAAATAAAACTACAAATATAAATATTAAAGATATGTTTTTATAAATAATATCTTCTAAAAATCTTATATCAGCCATATCTAAAGGAAGCATGGCAACAAATAATAAAAAACTAGAAAAAGCTAAAGATAAATTAGCAGTTTGTTTTATATTAGTAATTTTTTTAAATATTAATAGTATTATCATTAGAACGATACTAACATAAGATATTTGAGCTATAATCCATATTAATATAAATAAAGCTTCGGGATTTTCAAAAAATGTACCATATTCAATATTTTTTACCATAAAATTTATAGGTGATAATTGTTGAGTAGAAAATATGAATGGAAAAGATAATAGTAAACTAGCAATTGCTAAAAGTAAAAGTATTCCTATAATTCCTATTGAGATATAAGTTATTTTGTTAAAGTCTTGTTTTTTTTCTAAAGCAGGTCCAAGAAAAAATAGAAAGAATAGACCATTAAAAGCAAAAATATTACTCATACCTATAAAAAATGTTTCATTAATACCATTACCAAGTAATGGTAGAGCTCTTTGTAAAACAAAATTAGGAACTGACGAAAAAAACACGAGTATTAGACCTATTAAAGAAAGAATAACAATTACCAAATTAGATTTTACTATAGCTTTATTTCCAAACATATTTGCTATGGCAGGAGCTGTAAGAAAAAGAAATACTAAAAAAAATATAGAAAATTTAGAATAGTAATTAATTTTTAAAATTTCTGTAAAATGTCTTAAAATTGTAGAGCAAACTATTATGCTATATACAATACATAATATACCAATTATTGTTTTTAAAGTTTTTCCTCCAAGGTAATCACAAATATCTATTATGTCACAATCAATAAAAGGTTTAAAAAGTTTTATTAAAATGAAGCCTACTAAAAAAGTTATTAAAGTTATATAAATTACATTTATAATTGAAGAAGTACCACAAGTGCTTAAAATTACCTGTGGCATATTTAATATTATGTGATTTATAAATACTATTAAAATAAGTGCTATTGCTTCTATATTTCTTAATTTTGAATTAGTCATATTTTTTAACAGTCCTTTCTTAAGATAAAATATCTATGAAAAATAAAATTTATAAATTGGCAAAACTCTAATTGCTTTTAAATTAATATTATTATTTGTAATATTTCCATCCCATACTATAATGAGATTGTTTATTTTCTCTTTTTGTATTTAAAAAGTCATGTCTTTTTTCTCTTTTCCATGATGGAGTCAAAAATATTCCATTTCTTACATTTTTATCAGAAGGAATATATGGTTCCAAATAAGAAACTCCAAATGATTTTAAATTAGAAATCATAAACAAGTGAATACATAAACCTATTGCTATACCCAAAAAGCCAGCTAAATAAGCAAGTATAATATATATAAACCTTGTAACCCTACAGTGAAAGCCCAAAGAAAAATCAGGAATAACAAAAGAAGAAATAGCAGTAGTAGCCACTATAATAATTAAAATAGGACTTACAATATTTGCTTCTACTGCAGCTTGACCAAGTATTAATGCACCAACAATTCCTATAGTGGGGCCAATTGGAGAAGGAACGCGTAATCCACCTTCTCGGATTAATTCAAAAGCAACTTCCATAATTAGTAATTCAACAATTATTGGAAATGGAACTGTACTTCTTGCAGAAACCATTGCAAATAGTAGTTCTGTTGGAATTAACTCTAAATGAAAATTTGTAATTGCAATGTAAAGGGCAGGTAGTAAAAGAGTAATAAATAGACCAAGTACACGTAATCCTTTTAATAAATTTGCAAATTGATATTTAAGATTATTATCTTCAGGTGAACTCAAAAAATCAGTTAATATTCCTGGAACCACCAATACATAAGGACTACCATTAACTATTATTGCAACTCTACCTTCTAGTAAATAGCCAGAAACTCTATCAGGTCTCTCTGTAGCTATAATCTGTGGTAAACTATATGAAGGTGTATCTTCAATTAAAGTTTCTAATTGCCCAGAAGATAAAATATAGTCAACATTTATGTTATTTAGTCTAAATTTAGTTTCTGCTATTAAGTCACTATTAGCAACATTATTTAAGTAACAAATACTACATGGTGTTTTACTTAATTTTCCTACACTTACAGTTTCAATTATTAAATTTTCATTATTTACAAATCTTCTTAATAAACTAGTGTTAGTACGTAGAACTTCTGTAAAAGCTTCTTGAGCACCTCTAATTATAATTTCGTTAGAAGGAGGTTGTATACCTCTTTGTTTAAAACCTTTTACATCTATATTATATGCAATATCAAGAGTATCTACAAATAAAACGCAACTTCCTAAATTAACATTATCTAATACTTCATCAAAATTATAGAGAATAGTTAGGTTGTTTTGAGGAAGTAAACAATCTTTTATATATTCTTTAATATCAAATTTTTTGATTTTCCTAACTGTAATGTTATTTGTTTTTGCCTCAGAGAGTATTTGAGTTTGCTCACTTTCAAAAGTATTTGCTCTATTTCTTAACATCAAAGGCGTTAAAACATTATTATTTAAAAAATCAGAATTAACCATTCCATCTATAAAAAGTAAAAATGCTTTATATTGTCTATTTCTAGCATTTAAAGTAAATTCTCTTAAAACAATATCACTATTTATCATGGTATTATATTTAACTTTTATATACTCTAAAGAAACATCAATACTAGGGAATATAGTTTGAGGTTTTTTATTTGAATTTTCTTCTAAATTGCATTGTTCTTTAATGTTAGGATCAATTGTAAAATCATAATCATTAGCATTTTTTGGTATAAAAATATTTTTGAAAATATCTTTAAAATTACTCATATTAAACTCCATTTTATTGTAAATTGGAAAAATAATTTTCTCTATATATTATTTCCAAAAAAAGAAAAAATATTACAAAAATAATTTACAAACAAATTATTTGAAATATAATTAAATAGATATATTATTTTTTATAAAAAAATAGTATCAGCCTTAGTATAAGCTGATACTATAAATAATATTGTGAATAGAATTGAGAGCAAAATTATTATAATATTATGCAAATCAAACCGCCACTGCCTTCATTTACAATTCTTTCTAATGTTTCTTGTAATTTAAATTGTGCTTCTTCTGGCATTTTAGATAGTTTGTTTTGTAATCCTTCATTAACTAATTCATGTAAGCTCTTTCCAAATATATTAGATTCCCATATCTTCTTAGGATCTGATTCGAATTCTGAAAGTAAATAATTTACTAAGTCTTCTGATTGTTTTTCACTCCCTACAATAGGTGAAACTTCAGTTTCTATATCTGCTTTAATAAGATGTATACTTGGTGCTTTTGCTTTTAGTTTTACACCAAATCTTGAACCTTGTTTTACCATTTCTGGTTCATCTAAAATTAATTCATCAATAGAAGGTGTAACAATTCCATATCCTTTAGTCTTTACTGCTTGTAAAGCATCCGCAATTTTATCATATTCTTTCTTGGTTTCGGAAAATTGAGTAATTGTAGAAAATAAATCTCCTTCATTACTAATTTCAACTCCAGAAATTTCCGTTAATACTTTGTAGAATAAATCTTCTTTTAAATTGATATTTATATTTACACTTCCATCACCTAATCTAATTTCTTCAATTATAGTATTATTTATAATTTGTGTGCTTTGTAATGTACTAACCCCAGAGTCTACTTGTTTTAATATTCTTATGTCTTTAAAAGCTGTTTTTATTTCAGTATATAACTCAGTTTTTAACCAATGTGAATCAGAAAGACCATCCACCCATTTTGGAAAATTAATATTCATAGTTTCTATAGGAAATTCATATAAAATTTTTCCAAAAATATTATCTATATCATCTAAATTTAATCTTGAACAATCAGTAGGTAGAACAGATACACCATATTTATCTTCTAATTTTTTAGCTAGTCTTTTAGTGTAGTCAGAGTAAGGATCATCTGAATTTAATACAATAACAAAAGGCTTATTTAATTCTTTTAATTCCTTTACAACTCTTTCTTCTGCGTTTATGTAATCTTCTCTAGGAATGTCTGTTATACTACCATCACTTGTTACAAGAATTCCAATTGTAGAATGTTCAGCAATTACTTTTCGTGTGCCTATTTCAGCAGCTTGTTCAAAAGGTATTTCATCATCAAACCAAGGAGTTTTTACCATTCTAGGCATATCATCTTCTAAATATCCAATTGCATTGTTAACTAAATATCCAACACAATCAACTAATCTTGTCTTAAGTTTTAAATTTTCACCTATAGTAATTTCTACAGCTTCATTTGGAATGAATTTGGGCTCAGTTGTCATTATAGTTCTACCACCAGCACTTTGAGGTAGTTCATCTCTAGCTCTTTCCTTTTTATATTCATTATCAATATTTGGTATAACAAGTAAATCCATAAAGTTTTTTATAAATGTAGATTTACCAGTTCTAACAGGTCCTACAACTCCAACATAAATGTCACCATCTGTACGATTTGCTATATCTTGATATAATTTTAAATTCTCTTCCATGTAAATTAATAACCCCCTTAAAAAATGTTTGTCTATAAAACTTTATTTAATGTATATTTAAATAATTTAGAACTTATGACAAAAATATTTACAAAATTAATACAAAAATGATATAATTCTATAAACTAGCAAACGAAAGAAGGAAATAAGAAAATGGCTGTAATACTAGATGGTAGAAAAGTAGCAAAAAAAATAAAAGAAGAATTAAAAGAAAAAGTTAATAAATTAAAAGAAAAAAATATATATCCAAAACTTGCAGTAATAATGGTAGGAAAAGATAAAGCTTCAGAAATTTATGTAAAAAATAAAAGTAGAGATTGCGAGTATGTAGGAATTGAGTATGAAGAATTTTTTCTAGAAGATAGTGTGAAAATGGAAACATTAATTAATTTAATTGATGAATTAAATAAAAGAAATGATATACATGCAATTTTACTTCAAAGTCCAATTCCAAAACATTTAAATATACGAAAAGCTTTTAATAAAATAGATTATAGGAAAGATGTTGATGGATTTAATCCAATAAATGTAGGAAAATTATTAATAGGGGAAGATACATTTATACCATGTACTCCATTAGGAGTTATAAAGTTATTGGAAGAATATAATATACAAATAGAGGGAAAAAATGCTGTAGTAATAGGTAGAAGCAACATTGTAGGAAAACCACTATCTCAATATTTATTAAATAAAGATGCAACAGTTACAGTGTGTCATTCTAAAACTAAAAATTTAAAAGACATAACAGGTAGAGCAGATATATTAATATCTGCTGTAGGAAAACCAAAAGCTATTACAAGAGATATGGTAAAAGAAAATGCTATTATAATAGATGTTGGAATTAATAGAACACCAGATGGAAAGATAGTAGGAGATGTTGATTATGAAAACTTATTAGACAAGGTATCATATATAACACCAGTTCCAGGAGGTGTTGGGCAAATGACAAGAGCAATGCTTATAAATAATATAATAAAGGCAGCAGAAGAAAATAAATAATAATATATAATGAAGCGGGGGCTTAAATAAATTTTAGTGAAATCTAAAAAATATTTATTCCTCGCTTTAATTATGTTTGGAAAAGGAGTGGAGTTTTTTATGAATATAATTTACTGTAATGATGATATATATCCAGAAAAATTGAAAAGAATATATGCACCACCTCAAAAATTATATGTTATGGGAAATGAAAAAATTTTAAACGAAAAAGGGATTGCTATTATTGGATGTAGAAAACCAAGTAGATATGGAATAGAGATAGCATATAAATTTGCTTATGGACTGTCTAAAAAAGGAATTAATGTAATAAGTGGATTAGCAAGAGGCATAGATAGTTATTCACATTTGGGTTCTGTACATGCAAAAGGAAAAACGATTGCCGTATTAGGAAGTGGATTAAACAATATCTATCCAGGTGAAAATAAAAAGTTATGTTTAGAAATAGTAAAAAATGGAGGAGTAATAATAACAGAATATGAGCCAAAAGAAAAGCCACTTGCAATGCACTTTCCAACAAGAAACAGAATAATAAGTGCATTATCAGATGGAATATTAGTAATAGAAGCTAAAAAGAGAAGCGGAACATTAATTACGGTAGATTATGGATTGGATCAAGGAAAAGAAATATTTGTTATTCCAGGAAATATAACAAGTGAGAATTCTGTAGGAACGAATGAATTAATAAAACAAGGAGCTAAATTAGTTACAAATATAGAAGAAATAATAGAAGAGATATATTAAAGATTAAGGTAAATAAAAGTAAAAGATATATGAAAAGAGTGTTTAAGGATAATAAAAAACTTCTAATTAAACTTGACAATTGAAATTAGTTAATATAAAATTTAACCATGCAAGTTGAAAATGATACAACTCCAAAAAAAGCGTGGGTTATAAAATAAGTTTAAAAAAATTAAGTACCTACTTTAAATTTACATAATAATATGATATAATAGAAAAGTAGATTATTTAATATTTAGTAAAGAAGTTTAATTCTTTACGATACTATACAAGAAAGGAGTTATTTTTAGAGATACTAAGAGAAAATCAATAAAAGACATAAGGAGTGCAGAAAATGAAAATTGATTATTATTGTTTCCCTACAAATAATGGAAATTTATCTCCATTTATGAATTTTGAGCGCTATAGAAGTGAGGAGAAAAAAATATACTATAAGCAGACACAATCAGAAATTTTGGAAGCAGAAGCAATAGGAAAATTACTTTTATTTGATTTAAGAAATAATCGGTTTATCAGTAAATACGGAAAGAAAGTTGATATAACTGGAAAAATTATTTTTCCACGGAGTAATATTGCTGATGCAGAAATATTATTAAAAAGCATCGAAGAAAAAGGTGGTATAAGCATAATAAGTTTGGACGACTACAATGCTATAAATTACTGGTTTACTAAGGTAAAAACAAAAAGAGAATATATACAAACAACTTTAAAGGAATTTAAAGAAAATCTACTTTACTATCAAGCAAAGTTTGGAAGTAATGTATTCATAAAAACTATAGTTAAGGAATTCTCTGACGTTTGTGAAATAAAAACACAAATTCCTATTGGCCCTTTTAAATATCTAAATGAAGATATGTTGAAAATGATTAATAATTTGGGATTTATAGTGGATTCATTAAATGTTGACATAGAGGCTAGTATTAAAGATGTGAACACAGAGATATTAGTAACTAAACCGGTAGAAATAGTAATGGATGACTTTGGAAGAAGAGAATGGAGAGCTTTTGTAGTAAATAATGCTTTGGTATCACTTTCAAGATGTTCAGAAAAAGAAATTCCTATAGAAAAGGATGTGTATAGAAGAGTACGTTCATTAATAGAAAAAGAGAAAGGAAAAATACCATCTTCGTATGTTATGGATGTATTTGAATATTATAAAAATGGGAGAATCATTTTTGATATACTAGAGTATAATCCTATAATTGACAGTGGACGGTATAATAATAATTGTATAGTATTTTAATGAAAACGGTGAATAGTTTAATTGCTATTCACCATTTTTATTAAAATAAGCTCATCAGTGTTGTTATATTTTTTTGTAAATTGTAAGTATAAAAATGTAATAATATGAATATTATCTTATAGACATGTTAGGGGAGGTAAGTATGTTTATAGTTTTTAATAAACAAAAAATTTATTCGTACATAGTTGCTTTAAGTACAGTATTAGTTTTATTTATAATATCATTTGCATTTGTAAATAATGAAAATAATATTATAACTACGTCAGCTAATAAAAAAGAATTACCTATATATAAAGTAAAAACAGAAGAAAAAAAAGTGGCGTTAACTTTAAATTGTGCCTGGAATGCAGATGACATAGATATGATACTTGACATTTTACAAAAGAATAATGTAAAAGTTACTTTTTTTATGGTTGGAGATTGGGTTACTAAATTTCCAGAGGCGGTTAAGAAAATAAGTAATGCAGGACATGAAATAGCAAATCATTCAAATACACATCCTCATGTAAATAATTTAAGTGTAGAAGAGAATATAAAAGAAATACAATTATGTAGTAAAAAAATAGAAAAGATAACTGGTAAAAAGACTACATTATACAGAGGCCCATTCGGAGAGTACAATAATAATGTAATAAAATCAGTAAAAGAATCAGGACATATAGCAATACAATGGAATATAGATACTTTAGATTATAATGGGCTTACTACTGCAGAAATGTGGAATAGAATAGAAAAAAATTTAAGTAATGGAAGTATTATTTTAATGCATAATGGAACAGAAAATACAGCTATTAGTTTACAAACAATAATAAAAAATATAAAGGAATATGGATATGAATTGGTAAAAGTTTCAGATTTAATTTATGAAGATAATTATTATATTAATCCTAATGGAGAACAAGTAAAATTAAATTAAATAAAATTGTATAAAAATTAAAAAGATGGGTATAATAAAAATATACATTAATGGGAGATTATGCT
>CAUWNG010000035.1:0-19256 GCA_963560005.1 uncultured Clostridia bacterium | reverse complement strand
AAAGAATTAAATTTTGGCTAGGAAAACGAATTTGAAATTTATGAGGCGTACTTTTGGTACGTTGATTAAATTTCAATTGAAGTTTGACAACGCAAAAATTATAATTATTTTTCAATTATGGTTAAATTTTATACTAACATAATTAAATTGTCAAGTTCAAACCATAATAAAATTTTTACAAATTTATTAGCATTTTTATCTATTTATTTTTATATTCAATTTTGTTTTCATCTATTTTAATTTTGTATTTAATTAATTATTTTTTATATTTATTTTATATATTCATAATTAATTTTTATTTATTTATTTTTTTTATTATAATTATATTTATTATTTTTTATAAATTAATTTCTTTATTTTTATAATTTATTAATTTTATTTTCACATTACTAACATTTTATTTGTGAATTTTTTCAATTATATCTATTTCGATTCACATTCGATTTTAAAGCATTTATTTCTTTATAAATGAAATTATATTATAAGGTTATAAAAAGTTGTTTAAAATCAATTTTAAGCGCAAAAAAAAATGTACCTTTTAATCGGTACATTTTTTGGCGGAAGCTGAGGGATTTGAACCCTCGCGGCCCTTACGAACCCTAACAGTTTAGCAAACTGTCCCCTTCAACCACTTGGGTAAGCCTCCATTTAATTATAGAAGTTAGATTTATAAATATTTATCTAACTTCTATTTTGTTAAATGGCGGAGAGGGTGGGATTCGAACCCACGGTAGGCTACAAACCTACGCCAATTTTCAAGACTGGTGCCATAAACCAACTCGACCACCTCTCCATTGGAGTTAACAACATATATGATAGCATATCTTTTATTCCTTTGTCAAGGCATAATCCATAAATTATAAAAAAAATCACAGTTTTTTGGTTTATCTAATTAAATTTAATATTCTCTCTAATTCATCATTAGTAGAATATTGTATTACTATCTTGCCACTTCTTTTTCCTGCATTCAATTTTACCTTTGTTCCAAAGAAACTTTGGAATGTATCTTCTATATCTCTACATATCGCTTCTCTACGCTCTTCATATTTTTTAGAAACCTTTTTTTTATCTTGAACTTTCTTTTCAATATCTCTTACTGTTTCACCTTTTTCAATAATTCTTATTGCTGCATTATATTGTTTATCTGGATCTTCATAACTTAAAAGCGATCTACAATGACCTTCATTTAACTTTCCTTCTAAAGCTAAATTAATTACTCTTTCATCTAAATTTAATATACGCAATGTATTTGTTACTGTACTTCTATTTAATCCTATAATATCAGCTAATTCTTGTTGTTTTAAGCCATAATTGTCGATTAATTCTCTAAAACCTCTTGCTTTATCTATTGGATTTAAATCTTCTCTTTGTATATTTTCTATTAATGCTATTTCTCTATTTTTTTGTTCTGTTGACTCTCTTACAATACAAGGCATCTCTGTAAGTCCTGCTTTTTTAGCTGCTCTCCATCTTCTTTCTCCTGCTATTATTTCATAATAATCCTCTTTTTTTGAAACTATAATTGGTTGTATAACTCCATATCTTTCAATAGATTTTGACAATTCTTCTAATGTTTCATTATTAAACGTTCTTCTTGGTTGATTTCTATTAGGTTCTATTTCTATTATTTTAATATTTTGTACAATTTCCTCTCCATTTTCTATTTTTTGTTCTTCCTCTTTTGTTAATTCATTATCTTTAAATAATGCCTCTAATCCCTTTCCTAATCCCGTTTTTTTCATTGCCATATACAAAACCTCCTAAATTAATATCCTTTTTATTTATTTTCTAAAAATGTTTTCCTTTTGATTCTTGTTCATTCATTTTTAATAATTCCTTTACAAATTTTTCATAGCTTTTAGCGCCCTTTGACTTAGGGTCATATACTGATATTGGCATTCCATAACTAGGTGCCTCACTAAGTCTTACATTTCTAGGAATTACTGTTTTATATACTCTATCTTCAAAATAATTTTTTACTTCTTTCACAACCTGATTTGATAAGTTTGTCCTTATGTCATACATTGTTAATAAAGCCCCTTCTATTTGCAAACTTTTGTTTAGGTGTTTCTTTACTAAATTTATTGTATTTAATAATTGTCCTAATCCTTCTAATGCATAATATTCACATTGTACAGGAATTAAAACAGAGTCTGAAGCTGTAAAAGAATTTAGTGTTATTAATCCTAGTGATGGCGGACAATCTATTATTATATAATCATAATTATCCTTTATAGTATCTAACTTTTCCTTTAATCTATACTCTCTTGACATCATAGATACAAGTTCAACTTCTGCTCCAGCTAAATTTATATTAGAGGGACAAATACTTAAATTTTTTATTTCTGTTTTCTGTATTGCTTCTTTAGCTTCAATTTCATTAACTAATAAATCATATACAGAAATTTCTACATCCTTATCTGCTCCTACTCCGCTGGTTGCATTTCCTTGAGGATCTGCGTCAATCATTAAAACTTTTTTTCCTTTTTTTGCCAAAATTGTACTTAGATTTATTGCTGTTGTAGTCTTTCCAACTCCACCTTTTTGATTTGCTATTGATATAATTTTTCCCAATTTAAATGCCTCCATTTATATAAAAAATTGACATATTAATAATATAAAAATATTACTAATATGTCAATGAGTTTTAATAAAATAATTGTGAATTTTTTTGTTATAAAGGTTCTTTTGATGGAGTTCCTGATTTTCTTGGATATTTTAATGGTGTATTGGAAATTTTATTTATTATAATTATATTTCTTTCAAAATTACTTTCTGGTAAAATTATTTTATCTACATTTTCTATCTTTCCACCCAATATTTTTATTGCTTTTTCAGATTCTTTTACTTCTTCTTCTACATTTGGACCTTTCATACATATACATTTTCCATTAATTTTAGTATATGGTAACATATATTCAGATAATACATTAAGTTTTGCAACAGCCCTTGAAGTAACTATATCAAATTTCTCCCTAAATTCATTATTTTTTGCCATTTCTTCTGCTCTAGAATGAAATGTTTCTATGTCATTTAATTTTAATGACTGTATTACTTCATTTAAAAAACTTATTCTTTTATTTAAAGAATCCATTAAAACTACTTTAATTTCAGGTCTTATTATTTTTATTGCTAATCCTGGAAATCCTGCTCCTGTGCCTATATCCAATACTTTGCTTCCTTTTTTTAAAAACTTATTTATAGTAAAACTGTCAATAAAATGTTTTAATATTATTTCATTCTTATCTGTTATTGCTGTTAAATTTATTTTTTCATTCCATTCTAATAGTAGATTCATATAAATATATAGTTTATTACAAGTTTTTTCATCAATTTCTACATCTATTTTTTTACTTAGTTCTTGTATTCTTTCACAAAATTCATTTAATTCCATATTTAATTTCTATCCTTCCTTTGTTGTTCTAAAAATATTAATAAAACGGATATATCAGCTGGTGAAACTCCTGATATTCTAGAAGCTTGACCTACAGAACTTGGTTTTATTTTATTAAGTTTTTGCCTTGCTTCAATTCTTAATCCTTTTATACTTTCATAATTTATATTATCTGGCAATCTTTTTGTCTCTAATTTTTTGAATTTTTCCACTTGATTTTGTTGTAATTTTATATATCCTTTATATTTTACTTCTATTTCAACCTCATTTGCTACATCTTCTGGTATTTTTCCTCTTTCTTCATCTATTTCCTTTAATAAATTATAGCTCATCTCTGTTCTTCTTAATAAATCTGCTAATTTTACCCCTGTACTTATTTTAGAAGAATTATTTTTTTCTAAAAAATTATTTACTTTGTCTGTTGGTTTAATTATTGTTTTTTCTATCCTGTCTACTTCTTTTTCTATTTTTCTCTTTTTCTCCAAAAATTTTTCATATCTTTCCTTTGATATTAATCCTACATTGTATCCTATTTCAGTTAAACGTAAATCAGCATTATCTTGTCTTAATAAAAGTCTATATTCAGCTCTAGAAGTCATCATTCTATATGGCTCATTAGTTCCTTTTGTTACAATATCATCTATTAATACTCCTATATATGCCTGTGATCTATCTAAAATTACTGGTTCTTTTCCTTTTAATTTTTGTGCTACATTTATTCCTGCTATAATTCCCTGTGCTGCTGCTTCTTCGTATCCAGATGTACCATTTATTTGCCCTGCAAAGAACATTCCACTTATTTTTTTATGTTCTAAAGATAATTTCAATTCTGAAGGATCTATACAATCATATTCTATAGCATACGCAGGTCTTGTAAATTGGGCATTTTCAAGCCCTGGGATAGTTCTATACATTTCTATTTGTACATCTTCTGGTAATGATGAACTCATTCCTTGTATATACATCTCGTTTGTTGTTCTTCCTACTGGTTCTACAAAAATTTGATGTCTTTCCTTATCTGCAAACCTTACTACTTTATCTTCAATGGATGGACAGTATCGTGGTCCTGTTCCTTCTATACTTCCTGAATATAGTGGAGATCTGTGTAAATTTTTTCTTATTATTTCATGTGTTTTTGCATTAGTATATGTTAAATAACATGGTAGTTGTTCTTCTGTATTATCTATTTTATCTTCAAAAGAAAAAGCTTGTGGCTTTTTATCCCCTTCTTGTATCTCCATTTTAGAAAAATCTATAGAATTTTTATTAATTCTTGCTGGAGTTCCAGTTTTAAATCTTACTAAAGGAATATCTAATTTTTTTAGAGTCTCTGAAAGTTTATTTGATGGAAAAACACCATCTGGTCCACTTTCAAAAGAATGGTCTCCTATATAAATTTTACCTTTCAAATAAGTCCCTGTAGCCAGAATAACCGCCTTTACACGGTATATAGCGCCAATATTGGTTTCAATGCTCGTTATTTCTCCATTTTTCACCCCAATATCTACGATTTCCGCTTGTTTTAAGTATAAATTTGTTTGTTTCTCTATAGTATATTTCATCTCTGCTTGATATGCTTTTCTGTCAGCTTGAGCTCTTAGAGAATATACAGCAGGTCCTTTGGAAGTATTTAACATTCTTATTTGTGTAAATGTTTTATCTATATTTTTTCCCATTTCACCTCCTAAACAATCAATTTCCATTACTAAATGTCCTTTTGAACTACCTCCTATATGTGGATTACATGGCATATTTGCTACAGCCTCTAGGCTTATAGAAAACATTAATGTTTTCAAGCCTAAACGCGCTGTTGCTAGAGCCGCCTCGCATCCAGCATGTCCCGCTCCAATTACTGCTACATCATATTCTCCTGCATCATATTTCATTTTTTTCTCCTTTCTGTTTGGTATGAAACGTAAATTATTGTTCCGTGAAACATTTTGACATTTTTCTTTTTTGTGTTACTATTTTATTAACGTTTTTTTATTTTTATTGTCTTTATGTCATGTTGTCGATTTTTGTCGTTCGCCTTATTTTTAGCCTTTTATAAGTATTGTTTGTATTGTCTTTTTGTTGAATATATGTAATATGTTACTATTTACCAAGACAAAACTTCTTGAATATTTCATCAATAATATCTTGTGAAACATTATCTCCTGTAATGGAAGATATTTCCTCTAACGTTTGTTTTAAATAAATAGCTAATATATCTATTGGCATTCTATCTTCAATAACCTTTAGTGCTTCTTCTAATGTATTTACAGCCCTTGTTATTTGATTTTTATGTCTTATATTAGTAATAATATTTCCATCATTTAATTCTATTTCATTTATTTCAAACATGTTAAGTATTGTATTATACAATTCTTCTATTCCTATTTTATTTTTAGCAGAAATTTTTATAACTGGCTTATTTAATAATTTTATTTTATTATTGTTTTCCAAATTTGAATTTTTTAAATCTATTTTATTTAATAAAATTATTCCTTTTTTATCTTTTATTAAATCCAATATTCTATCGTCATCTTCTTCTAATTCTTTTGTATTATCAAATATTGCTATTATTAAATCAGAATCTTCTGCTAAACTAATTGCTTTATTAACTCCTATTTCTTCTATTTTATCTGTTGTTTTTCTTATTCCTGCTGTATCTATTATTTTTAGGCTTATTCCTCTAATATTAATATATTCTTCTATAGTATCTCTTGTAGTACCCTCTATTTCGCTCACAATCGCTCTGTCTTCATTTAAAATTGTATTTAATAAAGATGACTTACCTGCATTTGGTTTTCCAATTATGGCCGTTTTTATTCCATCTTTTAATATTTTTCCTGTATCAAAACTTTTTTCTAGTTTTTCCATTTCTTCTTTTATATTTTCTATTATTCTTTTTGCTTTTTCATTCGTTGTTTCTTCTATGTCATATTCTGGATAATCTATAGAAGCCTCTATATCTGCCATTATATTTAATATCTCTTTTTTTATTTCATTAATTTTTTTAGATAAACTTCCTTCTAATTGCTTAATAGAAGCCTTTGCTTCACTTTCTGTTTTTGCATTAATTAAATCTATTATTCCTTCTGCTTTACACAAATCAATTCTTCCATTTAAAAAAGCTCTTTTAGTAAATTCCCCCGGTTCTGCTAATTCTGCTCCATTTAATAAGCATTGCTCTAAAATTTTTCTTTCTACAACTATTCCACCATGAGAATTAATTTCGCACATATTTTCTGTAGTATAACTTTTAGGAGATTTAAAATATGAAACCAATACTTCGTCTATTATATCCCCTGTTTCGCTATCTAAAATATGACCAAATTTCATTGTATATCCTTTTATTTCCTCTATATTTTCTTTTTTTATTGGATTAAATATTTTTTCTAATATGGTAAAACAATTTTTACCACTCATTCTTATTATGCCAATACCACCAGCTCCAGTAGCTGTAGAAATTGCAGCTATAGTACTCATTTTTAACTCCCCCTATAAATAAATTTAAGTCAAAGTTAGACAATAGTTTATAAACTAAAATCTGAACTTTGACTTCCGATTTCTATTATTTTTTTGAAATTACCACTTTTCTATATGGTTCTTCCCCAATGCTATATGTATTTATTTGTGGATGTTCTTGTAACTTACTATGAATTATTTTTCTTTCATAAGCAGTCATTGGTTCTAATGTTATTTTTTTACCTGTTCTTATAACCGTTTTTGCAACTTTTGTAGCAACTTCTTCTAAAACTTTCTTTCTTTTTTCTCTATAATCTGATATATCAACAATTACTTTTGAACTATTTTCTATATTTTTATTAGCTATAGCAGAAATAACTGTCTGTAAAGAATTAAGTGTTTCTCCCCTATATCCTATTAATTTTTTTGCTGTTTCTCCACTTAAATTTATATATATATACTTACCATCAATTTTTACATTAAACTCTAAGTTTTTAACTTTACCAGAAAATTCATTTAAAAAATTATTAATATTATTTTTTATAATTTCTAATTCTTTATCTGTTAAAATTTCTTGTTTGTTCTGTTTTTTATCTTTTTTTATTTCCACTTCTTTTTCTTTAATCTCTACTTTAACGGTACGTGGTGCTAAAATATTAAAAAAGCTTCTTTTATCTTCATTTTCTAAAACTTTTATTTCTGCATTCTCTTTTAAGATTTTTAAAGTTTTTAATCCTTTTTCAATGGCTTCTGCAGTTGTTTTACCTTCAGATATAATAGTTCTAGGCATTATCTTTTCCCTCCTTGTGTTCCTTTATAGCCATTATTTTATTTATTACTAATCTTTCAATAATTATTAATACATTACTTATAAACCAATATAAAGCTAATCCTAAAGGAGCAACTATTGCTATTGTAACAGACATTATAGGCATCATATACATCATTGTTTTATTCATCTGCTCTGTAGGATCAAATTCAACATTTTGTTGATCTCCTTCTTGTACAATAACACCTTTTTTATTCTTTTCCTTTTTTTGCGTATACATAGTAAGTTTTATAGATAAAACTGATGAAAGAATATATAACACTGGTATTACATAAACTCTCCAATCATTTAAACTTTGAGTAGGAACTTTACTTAAATCTAATCCTAAGAACTCCATATTTATATATACTTGTGAATCTTCTTTTCCTTTTTGTTCTATTATAGCAATTTCATTATAAGCTGTTTTTGCTTCTCCACTTTCTTGAATTTCTTTTGTGTAATTCTCTATTATTTGTGGATCTATTTTTTTCATATATGTAAGTGGTCTACTTACAAGGAAAAATACTGATAATATTATTACTATTTGTAAAATAGAACTCAAGCATCCTGTAAATGGACTCATTTTTTCTCTTTTGTATAATTCAATTGTTTCCTGATTTAATTTTTCAGGATTGTTTTTATATTTTCGCTGAATTTCTTTCATTTCTTCTTGCAATTCAGCAGATTTTTTCATTCCTTTTTGTTGTTTAATTGTTATTGGTATTAATATAATCCTTAATATTACGGAAAATACTATTATAGCTATTCCATAATTATTAAAAATATTATACAACCAATTTAACAAGTAACCAAATATCTCTGATATAAAACCCATTATCTCCTCCATTATTTTAAAGAATCATATCCACCTTTTTTTGAAAATGGATTACACCTTAATATTCTTTTTATTCCTAAGTACATTCCTTTTATAGTCCCATATTTTTCTATAGCTTGCATCATATATTCAGAACAAGTTGGATAAAATTTGCAATGATTACCATTAAATGAAATTATAGATGAAATATATTTTTTATAAAATTTTATAATATAAATTATTATTTTTTTCATTTTTCTAAAATTCCTGCTTTTACAAAAATTTTTTCCATATCTTTTTTTATTTCATTAAAATCTGCATCTTTTTCATATATCTTCTTGTTCCATAAAAACACAATATTGTTTCCTGTTTTTAATTTGTTTTTTATTAATCTATAATTTTCACGTATTTTTCTTTTTATTTTATTTCTTTGCACAGCATTGTAATTTTTACTTGAAACAGCAATTCCAATACTATTTTCATTACTTTTATTTTTTAATATATATACTATAATTTGTTTTCCTAAATAAAATTTACCTTTTTTTAATACATTTTGAAATTCATAGTTTTTTTTTAAAGTTTTTATTTTTCTCATAAAAAACTCCATTCATGAAATTTTTTATTTTTAACTAATATTTTTTTAAAACTTTCTATTAGTTAAAAAAGGTCACTTATTAGTGACCTTCTATTATGCACTAAGTTTTTTTCTTCCTTTTGCACGTCTAGCTTTTAACACATTTCTACCTGCTCTAGTTTTCATTCTTTTCATAAAACCATGCTCTTTTTGCTCTTGTCTATTTTTTGGTTGATATGTTCTTTTCATTTTTGCACCTCCTATACTGATATGGATTATTTATGTGAAATCTATTATTTTATAATAACCCTTATTATTATTTTTTTAAAATCACGCCATTATATAGCATATAGCATTATACTACAATACTGCTATATATGTCAATATTTTTTTTATTTTTCTAGCTAGAATGTATTGACTTAAACCTTTATTTTTTGATATTATATTAAGAACAAGTTAGATGTTATTAAATTATAAAAATATATATTTTCCACAAAAGAACGCAAAGTTATCCACAGATGTGGATAACTTTGTGGATAACTTTGTAATTTTTATTTAATATTTATCTTTGGAAGGACTGAAAAAAATGCCAAAAAATGAAGAAATTGATTTATTAACTAAAGCAAAAGATCTTTTAAAGTCTGAAGTAACACAAATATCTTATCAAACTTGGATAAAAGATTTGGAAATAGAAAGCATTGAAAATAATACAATAACTTTAACTGCACCAGATGATGTACATAAAGAAACTATAAATTCAAGATATTATAATTTAATTTACAATACTTTCAAATTTTTAACAAATAAAGATTATAATTTAGTGATTGATTCTGCTAAAGACAAAGAAGATTGTCCTTCTGATAAAAATATTTCTTATAAATCTTATTATAATTCTACATTGAACCCCAAATATACTTTTGATAGTTTTGTTGTAGGAAACAATAATAGGTTTGCTCATGCTGCCTCATTAGCAGTTGCAGAAGCACCAGCTACAGCTTATAATCCTTTATTTTTATATGGTGGTGTTGGTTTGGGAAAAACTCACCTTATGCATGCAATAGGTAATGAAATTATTTTTAACAACAAAAATGCAAATGTTTTATATGTTACATCCGAAAAATTTACTAATCAACTTATTAATGCAATTAAAGATAATAAAAATGAGGATTTTAGAAATACATATAGAAATATTGATGTCCTTTTAATTGATGATATTCAATTTATCGCGGGAAAAGAAAGAATTCAGGAAGAATTTTTTCATACATTTAATGCATTACATGAAAATGGAAAACAAATAATTATATCTAGTGATAAACCTCCAAAGGATATTCAATTGTTAGAAGATAGACTAAAATCTAGATTTGAATGGGGATTAATCGCTGACATTTCTAATCCAGATTATGAGACGCGTGTAGCTATTTTAAGAAAAAAAGCTCAAATGGATAATATTATTATTGATGACGAAATTTTATCAAATATTGCTACAAAAGTAGATTCTAATATTAGAGAACTTGAAGGAACATTAAATAAATTAATTGCTATTTCATCACTTACACATCAACCAATTTCTATGTTATTATCAGAACAAGCAATTAATGATGTTGTATCAAATAAAGAACGCGTATTGTCTATTGATTTTGTACAAGATAAAGTTGCAAAATATTTTAATGTAACAATAGAAGATTTAAAAGGTTCTAGAAGATCAAATGATATTGCTTTTCCAAGACAAGTTGCTATGTATATTTGTAGAAATGTAGCTCAAATATCATTACCTAAAATCGGAGCTGGTTTTGGTAAAAGAGATCATTCAACTGTAATGCATGCTTGCAAAAAAATAGAAGAAGATTTAAAAAAAGATCCTAATGTTCAACTAATTGTGGAAAATGTGAAAAACTCTATTTTATGTGATAATGATGAAGAAATAGACTAAAACTTAACTTTTTAGAAATTTGTGTTTGTAAAAAATGATGTTTGTAAAATGATATTCAATGTAACCTTACGGAAGCTTTACATTAGATATCCACAACAGGCTGTGGATTATATGTTGATAACTTGTGGATAATTAAGTTATTCACATTGTGGAAAGAATAGTGTTGATAACTTTTTATTTTATCCACAAAGTTATCAACAGGTCAAAACTTAAGGAAATAAACTTTCCACAGAGTTTTCCACAGTTTCCACAACACCTACTATTACTACTACTAAAAATATTATATTTATATATAAAGGAGATGCTTGAAAAATGAAAATGATATGTGAAAAAGATAATTTGCTTAAAGCTATTAATTCCGTAACAAAAGCTGTAGCTTCTAAAACAACAATGCCTATATTAGAAGGCATACTAATACAAACAAATGAAAATAATGTTAAATTTACAACTTATGATTTAGAAATAGGAATAGAATATATTATAGAATGTGATGTAAAAGAACAAGGTGCAACAGTTGTAAATAGTATAATGTTTAGTGAAATTATAAGAAGATTACCAGATACAGAAATTACTATAACTGTAAATGAAAATAATTTATTAGTAATTGAATGTGAAGGTTCTTTATATAAATTAGCTACAATGAATCCAGAAGAGTTTCCAGAATTACCAAAAATAGATATAGAGAATTCAATACAGTTAGAACAAAATTGTTTAAAAGATATGGTTAAAAAAACAATTTTTGCTGTTAGTGCAGAAGAAAATAGACCAATATTTACAGGTTGTTTATTTGAAATAAAAGAAAATAAGCTTAATGTTGTAGCTGTTGATGGTTTTAGATTAGCTTGGAAAAGTAAATTTTTAAATAATAAAGTAAATGACTTTTCAGCAGTAATTCCTGGAAGAACATTAAATGAAATTAATAAAATATTATTAGATTCTTTTGATATGATTCAAATAGGAATTTCTAAAAATCAAGCATTATTTGAAATGGAAAAATGTAAAATAGTTACAAGATTATTAGATGGAGAATTTTTAAATTATTCTAGTGTAATTCCAAGTAATTGGGAAACAAGAATAAGAGTTGATAAAAATGCAATACAAAATTGTTTTGAAAGAGTAAGTTTAATTTCAGCTTCAAGTATAGAAAAAGAAAAAAAATATCCAGTAAAAGTTTTGGTAGATATAGGAAAGGTTACAATTTCTTGTACAAATCAAACTGGAGATGCAAAGGAAGAAATGTATGTTTCTACAGAAGGAAAAAATTTAGAAGCTGGATTTAATCCAAAATATTTTTTAGATGCATTAAGAGCTATTGATGATCAGGAAGTATTTATAGATTTTGGTTCTAGCATTTCACCATGTATTATAAGACCTGTTGATGATGGAGATTATATTTATATGGTACTTCCAATTAGAATGAAGGAATAAAAATGTTTATAGAAGAAATTAAATTACATAATTTTAGAAACTATGAAGAACAAAAAATAAATTTAAATAAAAATATTAATATTTTTTATGGAGAAAATGCTCAAGGCAAAACTAATATTATAGAATCAATATTTCTTTGTGCTTATGCTAAATCATTTAGAACAAGCAAAGATAAAGAAATTATTAATTTAAATAAAGATGAAGCAAGTGTAATTGTAAAATATCAAAAAAAAGATAGGGAAGGCACAATAAGAGTTAATATTGCAGATAAAAAATATATTTACCTAAATGAAATAAAAACTAAAAAAATGAGTGAAATTCTAGGGAAGTTAAATGTAGTTATTTTTTCTCCAGATGATATAAATATTTTAAAAGATGGACCACAAAAAAGACGAAGATTTTTAGACATGATGATAGGTCAATTAAGACCAAATTATATTCACTGTTTAAATATTTATTTAAAAATATTAGAACAAAGAAATAATTATTTAAGACAAATTAAAGAACAAAAAAAATCAGAAGAATTATTAGATATATGGGATGAAAAATTGGCAGAATATGCTATAATAATATTTAGATACAGAAATGAATTTATAAATAAAATAAAAGCTGTAATAAATGAAATACATTATAAAATAACTGATAATAAAGAAAAATTAGAATTAAATTATATTTCAGAGTGTGAAAATAAAGAGAATTTTTTGTCTTTATTGAAGCAGAGGAGAAAGTTAGATATTATAAAAGGATATACTACTAAAGGAATTCATAGAGATGATTTTAATATTTTTATAAACAATAAAGAAGTAAGTATTTATGGTTCACAAGGACAAAATAGAACTGTAGTGTTATCTTTAAAATTAGCAGAATTACACGTTATAAAGGACGATATAGAAGATTATCCAATATTACTTTTAGACGATTTTATGTCTGAATTAGACGCTAATAGAAGGAAAAGTTTTTTAAACAATATTGAAAAAACACAAGTAATTATAACTTGTACAGAACCTATTGAAATAGAAAAATTTAATAGTAGTATTGAATATCAATTATATAATGTTAAAAAAGGAGAAATTTTTTAATGTATTTACATATTGGGCAAGAAGTTATTTTGAATGTAAAAGACATTATAGGAATCTTTAATTTAATGAAATTAGAAAATATTGAAAAATTAGAAAAAGATTTTAATGTTATTGATGTATCTAATGGTCGCAAGAAAAGTTTTATACTTGTTGAAAAAAATAAACAAAAAATTGGATATTTTTCAAATATTTCTTCAGCTACATTAGCCAAAAGAATAGATTTAGGAAAAATGGAGGGTAAAAATGGAAAAATTTGAACATGAATATGGAGCAGAACAAATACAGGTTTTAGAAGGGTTAGAAGCAGTTAGAAAAAGACCAGGAATGTATATAGGTAGTGTATCAATTAGAGGTTTGCATCATTTGGTTTATGAAATAGTAGATAACTGTGTGGATGAGGCTTTATCAGGTTATTGTACAAAAATTGATATAAAAATAGAACCTGGAAATATTATATATGTTGCTGATAATGGAAGAGGAATTCCTGTTGATATACATCCTAAAACAAAAATATCTGCTGCAGAAACAGTATATACAAAACTTCATGCCGGTGGAAAATTTGGAGGAGATAGTGGATATAAAGTTTCTGGAGGATTACATGGAGTAGGTGCTTCAGTTGTTAATGCTTTATCTGAATGGGTAGAGGTAACAATAAAAAGAGATGGTGGTATTTTCCAAATGAAATTTCAAAGAGGAAAAACAGTTCAATCATTAACAAGAATAGGAGATACTACTGAAACAGGAACAACAGTAAGATTTTTAGCAGATGGAACAATTTTTGAAACTCTAGAATATGATTATGCAACATTAGAAGAAAGATTTAGAGAAGTTGCATTTTTAACAAAAGGTTTAAAAATAAACATAGAAGATACAAGAGGAGAGACACCAAAAAAGGCAGAATTTCATTTTGAAGGTGGGTTAAATTCTTTTGTAGAATATTTAAATAAAAATAAGGAAGTATTACATAAAAGCCCAATATATATTGAAAAAGATGGAGAAGTTCCAGTAGAAATAGCTATTCAATACACTACAAACTATTCAGAAAATATATTAACATTTGTAAATAATATAAATACTATAGAAGGTGGAACTCACTTAGAAGGTTTTAAAAGAGCTCTTACAAAATCTTTTAATGATTATGCTAAATCACATAATTTATTAAAAGAAAAAGATTCAAATTTACAGGGTGAAGATATTAGAGAAGGAATAACAGCAGTAGTTTCAGTAAAAGTAAAAGAACCACAATTTGAAGGACAAACTAAAACTAAATTAGGAAATAGTAATGTAGCAGGAATTGTTTCAAGTATGGTTAATGAAGCATTATCAACATTTCTTGAGGAAAACCCTTCTGTGGCAAAAGCAATTTTAGAGAAGTGTATTGCAGCTTCAAGGGCGAGAGAAGCTGCTAGAAAAGCAAGGGAATTAGTTAGAAGAAAAAGTGCTCTAGAAACTTCAACTTTACCTGGCAAACTAGCAGATTGTAGCGAAAAAAATGCAGAATTATGTGAAGTTTATATTGTTGAGGGAGATTCTGCTGGAGGAAGTGCAAAGCAAGGAAGAGATAGAAAATTTCAAGCTATTCTTCCATTATGGGGAAAAATGCTTAATGTAGAAAAATCAAGAGCTGATAAAATATATAATAACGATAAATTACAACCTGTAATTTTAGCTGTTGGTGCAGGAATAGGAGCAGATTTTGATATTACTAAAATAAGATATGGAAAAGTAATTATTATGGCAGATGCAGATGTTGATGGTGCACACATTAGAACATTATTATTAACATTTTTCTTTAGGTATATGAGGCCATTAATTGAAAATGGAAATGTTTATTTAGCACAACCACCTTTATATAAATTAGCTAAAAAAGGAATGAAAGATATATATTGTTACTCTGATGAAGAGATGGAACAAAAATTAAATGAAATAGGAAGAGAAGGAATAAATATACAAAGATATAAAGGTCTAGGAGAAATGAATCCAGAGCAACTTTGGGAAACTACTATGAATCCAGAAACAAGAATTTTAATAAAGGTTACTTTAGAAGATGCAATTAAAGCAGATGAAACATTTACTGTTTTAATGGGAGATGAGATAGCTCCAAGACGTGAATTTATTGAAAAGAATGCAAAATTTGTTAAAAACCTAGATATATAATTATTATAATAGCAGGTAAGAGCGAAATCTTTACCTGCTATTATCAATAAAACTAATATTAATCTTCAGCTAGAACAAATATACCTAATTTTTAATCTAATTAATATTACTATTAAAATAAACTATACACCAAATATATTCATCTTTTGCTCGACTATTAATACACATATATATAATTATATTCATCCTATATAGGACTAGTAATAATCACTATATATACAAGAATAATCTTAACTTCGAATATATTACCTATAACAGAAAAAAGAGAAAAGATAAAAATATTACAAATAATATACTCTCATCGCCGACTTATATTTACCAAAAGATTATTTTAGCAAATATAAATCTTTGCTCGAATAATGTAAAACTCATAAAATTAAATCTCACATTACTCTTAGTTCAACTAATATTAATCTTATATTCTTATTATGTCTAATATAAAATTTTTTATTCAAAAAATAAAAAAATTTTTAAAACAATTAGAAATAGAAGTATTAATTAGTCAAAACTCGAAATATGTCGAATAATGAAAAACGAATTTTCTTGACATAAATAATATATATATGTAATATGTATATAGGCTATTCTAGAAATAGAGGGCTCCTTTTAAATTTTAATCATATTGTATTTATTTGCCCATATTGTTTTTTCTTAATAAATATCTTTATTGAATCCCTTGGTAATTTATTAAAAAAATAAATAATTTACAATATGATTAAAATATTTAATTTTTTATTAAAGGATAGTGTACATGAAAAAAAATAAAATAAATTCAATTCAAGATTGGATCCCATATCATAAAATATTAGATAATGGAATTATTGAATTAAAAGATAATTCTTATATAAAAATAATAAAAATAGATCCAATAAATTTTAATCTAAAGTCTGATTTAGAAAAAGAATCAATTTTAAATTCTTATAAAATTTTTTTAAAAACATGTAATTTTAATTTCCAAATTTTAATCCAAAGTAACAAAGAAGATTTAACAAAACATATTTCAGATATAAAAGAGTATTCTATACAAGAAGATAAAAATATTATAAATATTTCTGATAAATATATAGAATATATTAATTCTTTAAATCATGAAAAAAAATCATCATCAAAAAATTTTTATATTGTTTTAAAATACTTTAGTAATAAAGAAGAAAATAATATAAATTTAATTTATGAAGAATTAAATGATAAATATTTTAAAATAAAAGATTGTTTAAGTAGATGTGGAAATTTTGTTACTGATTTTTCAAATAAAGATCAAATAATAGATATTTTATTCTCTTTTTTAAATTCCAGAATTTTTTTAGAAAATTATTGATATAAAGGTAAAAGGTAGGTGGAAATATAATTTTTAAAAAATGTAAAAAAAACAAAAATACTAAAGAAAAATTAACTTTTTTAGAAGGAACATTTTCTATAAAAGATAAGATAAGCCCTTCTTATATTAATTTATTGAATCCAAAGTATATAGAAATAGATAATATGTTCTATTCTAGTATTTTAATAATTAATTATTTTAGAGAGCAAGAAGATCTAATTTTAAGATCTTTAATTGATACAAATATTAATTTAAATATTTCTATTTTTTATGAGAAACAAGACGTATATAAAACAATTAGAGATTTAACATATCATATTGGAAATGTTGGTGTAGATTTAAAAAATAATAATCAAAATAGACAAGATATTGATATAGCTGCTTTTACATATAATGATGCAAAATATATTAGAAAAGAAATGCAAATAAATAATGAGGATTTATATTTTTTATATATTTATATAACAACATTTTCTAGTAATATAAAAGAATTAGAATATTTGTTGAATAAAATAGAGGGAATATTACAAAGTAAAGGAATTCAAACTAGAAGGGCATATTTTAGACAAGAACAGTCTTTTTTATCAACAATACCTCTTATGAAAAATGGAGAAGAACTTAAAGAAATTTCAAAAAGAAATGTTTTAACTAGTGGGTTAGTTGCAACATATCCCTTTATATCTTCTGCAATTTTTGATGAGAGAGGAATATTTGTAGGGACAAATATATATAACAATTATTTGGTATTTATAGATAGATATGATACTAATAAATATAAAAATGCAAATTTGTGTATATTTGGAACAAGCGGTGCAGGAAAGTCTTTTTATACAAAATTATTAATATTAAGAAACCGTTTATTAGGAATAGAACAATATATAATTGATCCAGAGAGAGAATATGAAGCATTATGTAGTAACTTAAATGGTACATTATTGAAAATAGGACCACGGATCTAATACTTTTATAAATGTTCTTGATATTAGACAAGAAAGTTTGGAAGAAGGAGAACAAGGATATTTAGCAAACAAAATTAGTAAATTAACTGGATTTTTTAATTTAATATTTGGAGATTTAAATGAAGAAGAAAAAGCAATAATAGAAGAAAAATTAATAGAAGTTTATAAAATAAAAGGAATAACATTTGATGATAAAACTTTATTTAAAGAAAAAAGTAATAAAATAAATATTAAACCAATATTTAAAACAACAGAGGATATGCCTTTATTGGAAGATTTATATAAGTTATTTGAAGAAGATGAAAAAACAAAAATATTTAAAACAAAATTAATACCATTTATAAAAGGATCTTTAAATTTTTTTAATAATTATACAAATATAGAAATAGAAAATAAATTAATAGTTGCTGATATTTATGATTTAGGAGAAGAAAATTTAAAATATGGAATGTATTTATTCATTGAAATGTTTTGGGATAAAATAAAAAGGAATAGAAAAGTAAAAAAAGCTATATATATGGATGAAATATGGAGATTAATTGGAGTAACATCTAATAAAGAAGTTGCTAGTTTTATATATAAAATATTTAAAACTATAAGAAAATATGGAGGAAGTAGTGTAGCAATAACACAGGACATATCAGATTTATTTAGTTTAGAAGAAGGAATATATGGAAGAGCAATTTTAAATAATTCAGAAATAAAAACATTTTTTTCTTTAGAAGAAGAAAATATAAAAATATTAGAAGAATATACAAATTTATCTGAAAAAGAAAAAATAGAAATTAAATCTCTAAAAAGAGGAGAATGTTTAATGTTTGTGGGTAACGAACATATTTTAATAAAAATAGAATCAAGTGATTTTGAAAAAAAGTTAATAACAGAAAATAAAAATAGAAAGGAATGATAATAATGATAAAAATAATTACTGCATTAGGAAATCCAGATGTAAATAATAAATTAAAAAAAGTAGAAGGTTTAGAAATTTTGAAGAATGATATTCAATATCAAGAAGGAGTATTAGAAGTTTTAGAAAATGAAAAAGAAATTAATTATTTAATTTTAAGTGAAATTATACCTGGTGAAAATAAAATAGAGGATTTAATTGAAAAAATAAAATATAAAAATAATAATATAAAAATAATAATTATTTTAGAAAATAAAAAAGAAGAATTAGAAAATTATTTGTATTCAAAAGGAATAAAAAAAGTATTTTATAATAATAAAGTAGAAATAGATGAGATAATTAATTTAATAAAAAATAAAAAGGAAATTGAAAATGAAGAATTAAAAAATGAAATAAAAAGTTTAAAAGAAATATTATTAAATAAAAATAAAAAAGAAA
>CAUWNG010000034.1:0-19627 GCA_963560005.1 uncultured Clostridia bacterium | reverse complement strand
AATAGAATTTGCATAAGAAGGGATGAAATTAATTGTGGATATAAAATTAAAGGAAAATGAGAGAATAGATGATTTAGAATATAAAAATTTAAAAATAATTCAAAACAAAAAAGGATTTTGCTTTGGAATAGACAGTGTCCTTTTATCTGATTTTGCAAAGGACATGAAAGATAATTCAAATGTATTAGATTTGGGTACAGGTACTGGAATATTAGGAATATTACTTTGTGGTAAAACAAAATTAAAAAAAATTACTGGAATAGAAGTTCAAGCAGAAGTGGCTGATATGGCAAAAAGAAGTATAATATTAAATGATTTGCAAGAGAAATTTGATATAATAAATGATAATATTAAAAATATTACGGAAATATTGGAAAAAAATTCTTATGATTATATAGTAACAAATCCACCATATAAAAAAATGGATACAGGAAAAATAAATGATTCAGAATTAAAATTAATTTCAAGACATGAAGTTGAAGCAAATTTAGAAGATTTTATAAATATATCTTATAAAATGTTAAAAGATAAGGGAACCCTTTTTATGGTTCATAGACCAGATAGACTTGTAGACATATTATATATTTTAAGAAAAAATAGAATGGAACCTAAAATAATTAAATTTGTATATCCAAATGTAAATAAAGAAGCAAATTTAGTATTAATAAAGGCAGTAAAAAATGCAAAGCAATTTTTAAAAATTGAGAAACCATTATATGTATATGATGAAAAAGGAAATTATACAAAAGATATTTTAAAAATTTATAATAAAATAGAAATGTAAATTATTATTAGATATAAAGGAAGGAAATTAATATGAAAGGAAAATTATATTTAGTAGCGACTCCAATAGGCAATTTAGAAGATATTACTTATAGAGCAATTAATATTTTAAAATCAGTTGATATAATAGCAGCAGAAGATACAAGACACACATTAAAATTACTTAATTATTATAATATATCTAAACCATTAATTAGCTATTATAGACATAACGAAGATATAAAAAAAGAGATATTAATTAATAAAATTATGGAAGGAAAAAATATTGCATTAGTAAGCGATGCAGGAACACCAGGAATTTCGGATCCAGGTGAAGAAGTAGTAAAATTGGCTATAGAAAATGAAATTGATGTAATTTCTATTCCAGGAGCTTGTGCACTAATAAATGGATTAATTGCATCTGGTGTACCAACTAAATTATTTACATTTTATGGATTTTTACCATTAAATAAGAATTTAAGAAAACAAAAATTAGAGCAAATAAAAAAAGAAAATAAAACAGTAATTTTATATGAGGCTCCACATAAATTATTGAAAACACTTGAGGATTTATATAAAACTTTAGGAAATATAAAATGTGTTTTGGCAAGAGAAATTACCAAAATACATGAAGAATTTATAAGAAATAATTTAGAAGAAATTTTAAAAAATATAAAAGAACCAAAAGGAGAATATGTTATTATTTTAGATTTGAATAGGGAAGAGGAAAAGCCTGATTTTTCTAAAATTACATTAGAAGAACACTATAAAATATATGAAGAATTGGGATTGGATAAAAAAGAAATAATTAAAAAAATAGCAAAGGATAGAAATGTAAATAAAAACGAAATTTACCAAAGATTTATAAATAATAATAAAAATGAAGAATAAGATATAGAACTTATTCTTCTTCTTTTTTTATGTTAGATAACTTTTCTAAACATTTATTACATACTAATTTGCCATTATATTCAGTTAATTTTTTTGAATTAGCACAAAATATACAATTTGGCTCATATTTTTTTAGAACTATTGTAGAACCTTCAACATATATTTCAATTGGATCTTTTTCAGAGATTCCAAATTTATTTCTTAATTCAATTGGTATAACTACTCTACCAAGTTCATCTATGCGTCTTACTATTCCAATAGATTTCATTATAAAACCTCCCCAATTTAACATTTTTCGACAAAAAAACTATAATTATAATAGCATAAAAAAGAACAAAAAGCAATAAAAACATAATATATTGTGTCTTTTCGTAAAAAAAAACGAAAAACAAGCTCGAAAAATGTCGAAAAATACAAAAAAATAAAAATCATAAAAGGAAAAAATAGGAATATACTTTGAATAATATTATATATGTTGGAGTGAAAAATGTTAAATATAATTTGGCCATTTTTTATATTAATTTCGTTTATATATGCAATTTTTACTGGTAAAATTGCTGATGTAAGTAATGGAATATTTAAATCAGCAGAGTCAGCAGTAAATTTAACAATAACTTTTTTGGGTACTATTTGTTTATGGAATGGAGTAATGCAAATTGCTAAAAAAACATCTTTAATGAAAAAACTTACAAAATTATTTTCTCCCTTAATTTCATTTTTATTCCCTGAATTAAAAAATAGTAGTAAAGTATATGAAGAGATTTCATTAAATATGGTTGCAAATTTATTAGGATTAGGAAATGCATCAACACCTTTAGGGTTAAAAGCTATGGAAACTATGCAAAAAGAAAATAATAAAAAAGATACACTTTCTAATTCTATGGCAATGTTTATTGTTCTAAATACAGCTTCGTTACAACTTATTCCTACAAATGTAATAGCAATAAGAAGCTCTTTAGGTTCAAATGCCCCGAGTAGCATTATAATTCCAGTATGGATTGCTACTTTAGTTGCTGCAATAGTTGCTATTGTTTCAACAAAAATTTTAATGAAAAAGTTTTAAAGGGATGGTAAAATGTTAAATTATATATCATCAGCTGCTATACCAATAATTATGGCTATTATTATTGGATATGGTATAAAAGAAAAAAACAAAGTATTTGACACATTTTTAGAAGGTGCTAAAGATGGAATAGGAATAGTATTAAAATTATTTCCAACCTTAATTGGTATTTTTTTAGCAGTTGGAGCATTAAGAGATTCTGGAATATTAGATTTAATAATAAAAATTATTTCGCCAGTTACAGATTTATTAAAAATACCAAGTCAGATATTACCACTTGCAATGTTGCGCCCAATTTCAGGAAGTGCTTCAATGGGAGTTGCAGTAGATATAATGAATAAATATGGAGTAGATAGTTTTATTGGACTTATAACTTCAACAATAATGGGTTCAACAGAAACTACAATATATACAATTGCAATTTATACAAGTGTGGTAGGAATAAAAAAAATAAGATTTGTTTTGGTAGCTGCTTTATTAGCAGATTTGGCTGGAATGATTGCTTCTGTAGTAATTTGGCGATTTATGTCGTAATGTTTTTGTTGACAAAATAGAAAAAAAGTATTAAGATAGGTATAACATAAATTTAAGGAGTCAAGATGATTTTTAAATTCTTAATATTTTTTTCAATATTTTTTTTAATCAAGAAAATTCTTATAAAATTTTTAACTAAAAAAATTCTTAAAAAAATTTCTATATAAAAAAATCAAAATTGTTTTTAATTTTGTAGAGGGAAAAATCTTTATATTATTAATTCCCCATTTATTAAATTTAATATAATTATTAGGTATAATTGGCCCCCGTCCGATTAAATTCTTTTCTTTATTTTTTTTCCCTCTACATTCATATAATTTTTATCTATGATAAGTTTCATTATTCTGAATTTTAAAAGCTCTAAATAATTGTTCTAATAAAAATACACGTATTAATTGATGTGGAAATGTCATTTTAGAAAAACAAATTAATTTGTTACAAGATTTAAGTAATTTTTCAGACATTCCAAGTGTTCCACCTATAATAAATGTAATATTTGAATTATAGTTTAAGGAAATGTTGTTTAAAGTATCAGAAAATTCTTCAGAAGAAAGTTCTACACCATGTAAATCTAAAGCAATATTATAACTATTAGATTTCATGGCAGATAATATTTTATCACTTTCTTTTTGAATTATAATATTTTTTAAAGATGAATTTAAATTATCTGGAACTTTTTCATCAGATAATTCTATAATATTAAAAATGCAATATTTGGATAAACGTTTTGTATATTCAGATATTGCATCTTTTAAATATTTTTCTTTTATTTTGCCAACACAAATTAAATTTATATGTAACATTGTAACCTCTATTTTTCTATGTTTATAATTGGACTTGGCATAGCTCTATTAGCTACAGTAAGTCTAAAATTATTTTCATTATAATTGTTTTCTATAAGTTTATTTACAACAGTTTCATAAGCAAGTTCTGGAAAATTATTTTCTTTGCTTAAGTGTCCGAGCATTGCATTTTTTAAACCAGAATGTAATAAATGTAATATTACATTTCCTGCTGTATCATTAGAAAGATGTCCTTTAGGACCAGCAATACGTTGCTTTAATGTGTACGGATATTTAGAACATTTTAGAACATTAGGATCATAATTTGATTCTAAAAGAATAAAAGAACTATTTTCTAATCTTTTAATTATATTATTATCAATATGCCCTAAATCTGTTGCAATACTAATTTTATTGTTGTTATATAAAATATTAAATCCGCAAGGATTTGCAGCATCATGAGGAATTTCAAAAGGAGATATATTTAAATCTCCTATAGTAATAATAGAATAATTTTTAAACAATTTTATATTATCAACATTTATTTTTTCTTTCACTTGTGGCATGGCATTCCATGTTTCTAAGTTTGCATAAACAGGAATATTATATTTCTTAGAAAGTGTAGCCAAACCTTTTATGTGGTCAGAATGTTCATGTGTAACGAAGATAGCATTTATGTCTTCTGCATTAACATTAATATTTTCTAATGCAGACACAATTTTTTTTGCACTTTCTCCAGCATCAATAAGTATTTTTGTGGAATTTGTTTCTATAAATAAACTATTGCCAGAACTTCCACTATATAAACTGCAAAAATTAAACATATTAACCTCTCATTTCTTTTATTCACTTACTCTTTGAATGTTTGCACCTAAAATTCTAAATTTATCTTCAATATTTTCATATCCTCTATCTATATGTTCTAAATTATATAGATGAGTCTCACCATTAGCTATAATACCTGCTACAATTAAAGCAGCTCCAGCTCTTAGATCAGTAGCATATACAGGAGCACCAGTTAAATTTTTTACACCCTCAAATACTGCACTTTTTCCTTGAGCAGTAATGTGAGCTCCCATTTTATTTAATTCAGCAGTATATTGAAATCTAGATTCCCAGATGCTTTCATTTATTATACTTGTACCATCTGCAATAGATAGGGCAACACCTATTTGAGGTTGCATATCTGTTGGAAAACCTGGATAAGGTAATGTTTTTACAATTGCTTTTCCAGGACGTTTATTAGTCCAAACATGAATAGAATCACCTAAATCTTCTACATTTCCACCTATCTCCAAAATTTTTGCAGTAATACAATCTAAATGTTCAGGAATACAATTTTTAATTAAAATATCTCCTCTTGATGCTATAGCAGCTAGCATAAATGTACCAGCTTCTATTTGATCTGGCACAACGGAATATGTAAAATTTCCTTTTAATTCTTTAACTCCGTTTATTTTTATAACATCAGTACCAGCACCTATAATATCTGCACCCATAGTATTTAAAAAATTAGCAACGTCAACAATATGTGGTTCTTTAGCAGCATTATCAATTGTGGTTGTTCCTTCGGCTAATACACTAGCAAGCATAACATTAATTGTAGCACCAACAGAAACAATATCCATATAGATAGAAGTTCCTACTAATTTTTTTGCTGTAGCTGTTATTTTTCCTTGACTAACTTCAACTTTAGCACCAAGTGATTCAAAACCTTTAATATGTTGGTCTATAGGTCTAGCACCTAAGTTACAACCACCAGGTAAACCAACTTCTGCACTACCACATCTACCTAAAAGTGATCCAACTAAATAATAAGAAGCTCTAAACTTACTAGTAATATCTAATGGAGCATTAGAAGATGTTATATTTCTAGTATCTATTTCTACCTTATTGTTGGCAATCCAATTAACTTTTGCACCTAATTTTTCTAAGATTGAACAAGATAATTTTACATCACTAATATTTGGAATGTTTTCTATAATAGAAACACCATTAACAAGTAATGTAGCAGGGAGTATAGCAACAGCAGCATTTTTTGCACCACTTATAGTTACCTCACCTTTTAATCTTGTTGGTCCGTTTATTACTAATTTATCCAATTGTATTACCTCCCCAAATATTATAATAAAACATTAACGTTAAAAATGCATATTAATACATTTAATATATACCATAAAATATCATTTTTTACAAGCTATAAGCTAAAATTAATTGTGTTTGGTATAAAAAAGTACATGATTAAAATAAAAAATTTTAATCATGTTTATCTTTATTTAGAACTGAATTTTAAATTTTGAAAAAATTCAATTAATTTAAATTTGAATGTAATTTCTTGATCTTCAGAATTATTTTTGTTTATTAAACTATATTCTTCATCATCTAAATTATTTTGTAAAAGATCTTTAGATGAATCTGGAACTATGCCTGATGTAACATCTACAAAGCATAATGGAGGAAACATTACACACCACCAATTTTGTCCTTTGGCATCACCTATTTCAACTCTTAATGCATCATACAATCCAGCAGGAAGTGAAATATCGCCATAATTTTTTGTAGGAAAATCAAATTGGCCTATTTTTACAGTTACATTATAGTTATAGCCATTATTTAAAATAACTTTTTTAGCTATTTTTTCAAAATTATTTTTATTTTCTATAGCAATATTAATTACCTCTTCTTTAGAAGAACAGTTTGAAGATAAAGTATTCATGTATTTTAAAAGTTCGTCACGTATTTTATATTTTAATTCTTGGTCTTCCTTGCTATCACTGTTAGCAATAACATGCAATCTAAATACACTATTAGCAATATTATTAGAAACAGCATCTACGTAAGATATTGCTGAAACAAATATAAATATGCAAAGTAAAAATAGTAAAATAATAATATGTTTCAAATTGGTTTTATTAATAATTTTTATAAATTTTTTCATATAAATCCTCCATTGTTTAAATTTTGTGTTTAATAGAAGTATTACCCATTTTTTTAAAAATATACAATTAAAAAAATTTTAAAAGTGTCGAATAGTGGCACACGAAAACTTTATAATTTACTTGACATTTAAGCATAATGAATGGTAAAATTTACCATGTAAAAAGTACATGGTTGGGGGTTGTTTATAAATGGATTTTATTAGCGAAAAAGTAGAAAAAATATGTAGTTTTTATGTAAGTGATTGGCATTTAGTAACAATGTTATTACCTTATATAAATAAAAAAATAGAAGAAAAATCTAAAATAACAACTATCCTAGAAAAAGATATAGATAATAATATCGAAACTTTAGTAAAAAAATTAAACTTAAAAAATCCAGAAAAAATAACAGAGTTAAATTGGAAAAAACAAGAAGTAAAAAAATATTCTAAATTAGCCAAAATTTTATCTAAAGAAATAAACAACAATGTAAAAGAAAACATAATTTTAATAAATGGAACAAAGGAATATATAGATAAAGTAAATAAAAATTTAGAAAAATATATTACTAATTTAAAAATGAATAAAACAAAAATAAAAGTAATTAATTTTTATGAAGTGTTGGAATTTAATTATAATATAACAGAAATATTAGACGAACATGATAAAATATTAAATACTTCTGGAGAAAAAGAAATTAATGAAGTTTTTGAAGGATATGAAAAGAAAAAAATAATATAGAGAAGTAAAAAAGAGAGAAATTTAATTTTCTCTCTTTTTTAATAGAATATCACAAATATCTTTAGTTGAATTTTTTTTAGCTAAAATCTTAGCATTGTTCTGCATAGAATTTAATTTTTCAGGAGATGAAAATAATTTTAATATAATTTCATCTGGATTATCTTTTTTCTTTATCCAAACAGCAACATCTTTGTTAACTAAAAAATTTGCATTTTCTTCTTCTTGACCAGGTATAGGGTTTATTACAATTATAGGTAATTCCATAGCAAGACTTTCAGTTGTTGTTAATCCACCAGGTTTTGTTACAACAACATTTGATATACTCATTAACTCTGGAACCTTGTCAGTAAAAGGAAGTACTTTAACTCTATTATTAGCATTAAATTTATTTACAAGTTCTTCAAATGCAAGTTTCATTTTTTCATTTTTTCCGGCAATAGCAACAATTTGATATTGGGGAACATCATTAATTAAAGCTTCCAATATTTTAACAGTTTTTTCTTTACCCAATCCAAATTCTCCACCACCAAAAAATAGAATTAATTTTTTGTTTTCATCTAAATTAAACATTTTATAAATATCTTTTTTATTATAAGATTCAAAAAATCTATTAGAAAGAGGAATTCCTGTAACATAAATTTTATAAGAATCTACACCACATTTTATTAAATCATCTTTCATTTCATTATTGGAAACGAAAAAATAATTAATGTTTTCATGCTCTATAGTCCATTGTTCATGTATAGCAAAGTCTGTTAAAATAGTTGCAATTTCACAATTTATTTTTCCTTTTCTTTTTAGATAGCTTGTCATTTGACTACTAAAAGGATGTGTAGAAATTATTAAATTAGGTTGAAATTCATTTATTAATTTTTTTAATTTTATAGCCATAACTTTATTTGCGTTTTTGCTAATATCAGATAAAATACCTTTTTGTGAATCAGAATATACTTTTCCCCATAGTAAAGGCATCTTTTTTGCCATTTCTCTATATGCACCTGTTGTTAATTTATCTAAAGCTTTATTTATATATTTTACACAATCTACTATTTGTGTTTCTACATTAGAGTAATTTTCATCAATATACTGTTTAATAGATTTAGCAGCAGATAAATGTCCTCCGACCATAAGCTGCATAGAAGATTAAAATTTTTTTCATTTTTATTAAAATCCTTTCTTAAAGAATTAATTTAGTCGAAATTGAAATTAGAATAATTATTTTCAACTATATACATTTTAAAAATTTATTTAATTTTATCATAATTGAACTAAAATTTCAAAAAATTAATAAAAAATTAAAGAATATTTTTACAAAATATGTACAAACTAGAATACTAGATAATAAATTTAAGGAGAGATATTTTGAAAAAATTATTAAAAATTGTTACTTTAGTAATATTAATATTATTTTGTGTTATAGCATTAATAAATATATTTACTTACAAAACGAAGGCAAAAGGCTCTAATAGTAATAACGTAACAGATATTCAACTTTTAGCAAGAGCAATAAATGGAGAGGCAAGAGGAGAACCTTACGAAGGACAAGTAGCTGTTGGAGCAGTTATTTTAAATAGAGTAGAATCATCTAGTTTTCCAAATACAATAGCAGGTGTTATATATCAACCAGGAGCATTTACAGCAGTTTCAGACGGACAAATTAATGTACCAATAGCAGAAAATTCAAGTGTAGTAAAAGCAGCAAGAGATGCTATGAATGGATGGGATCCAACTGATGGAGCACTTTATTATTTTAATCCAGATACTGCTACAAGTAATTGGATATGGTCAAGACCATTAATAAAGAAAATTGGTAAACATAGATTTTGTAAATAGAAAGGATGATTTTTTTGAATAAAATTAAAGCTAAATTAATAGATTGGAAAGATAGATTAAAAGACAGAAAAATGCTTTCGATAATTATAGTAATGTTTGCAATAATTATAGCATTAGGAATATTTATATATAAGAAACAAAATGATTATAGGCTAGCATCAGAAAATCAATATAATATGGCATTTTATGAATTAGTTGATTATGTACAAAATGTAGAAACATTTTTGGCAAAGTCATTAATATCTAGTACTCCTGAACATGGAGCAGAAACTTTAACTAATGTATGGAGAGAGGCAAATTTAGCACAAGTATATTTAGCACAATTACCAATAGAAAGTGTTGAATTAGAAAAAACTCAAAAATTTTTAAATCAGGTTAGTGATTATAGTTATTCATTATCAAGAAAAAATATATATAATGAGAAGTTAACAGATGAAGATTTGAAAAGACTAGAAGAATTGCATAATTATAGTGTAGAATTAGAAAATACATTAAATCAATTATCAGCAGATATAAATGATGGCAGAGTTAAATGGGGAGAGTTAACACAAAAAGGAACTGTGGCTTTTGCACAAGAAGTAAGTAATATTTCAAAAGATAGTTTTAGCAATTTAGAGGCAAATTTTCATGAGTTTTCTGGGTTAATATATGATGGAGCATTTTCTGAACATATAACTAGTAAAGAAAAGAAAGGTTTAACAGGTGAAAATATTTCTCAAGAAAAAGCACAAGAAATTGCTAAAAAATTTATAGGAGAAAATATAGTGCAAGATATACAATTTGCTGGAAAATCTGAAAATACGAATATGACAACTTATGATTTTAATGTAAAGATAAACGGAGAAAATGAAAATAATATGAGTATTTCTGTAACAGAAAAAGGTGGGCATATTGTATTTATGAATTATAACAGAGATGTTCAAGCAGAAACAATTTCACAAGAAAGAGCAAATGAAATAGGTAAAAAATATTTAGAAAATAAAGGCTTTAAAAACATGAAAGAAACTTATTTTTTAAAAGAATCTGGAATAGTTACAATTAATTATGCATACCAGCAGAACAATGTTACTGTTTATCCAGACTTAATAAAAGTAAAAATTGCATTGGATAATGGTGAAATTATGGGAGTTGAAACTAGTGGATATTTAAATAATCATGAAGAACGTAAAATGGAAGAAGTAAAGATTAGCAGAGAGGATGCTATTAAAAATTTAAATAAAAAATTAGAGATTAAAAGCCAAAATTTAGCAATAATTCCAACTGAATGGAAATCAGAAATATTGTGTTGGGAAATAAAAGGTAAAGTAAACGAAACAGATTTCTTAGTGTATATAAATGCAGAAACAGGTAAAGAAGAAGATATATTAGTTATAGTAAATACACCTAATGGAACTTTAACACATTAAATTAAAAAATTTCAAAAATAAAAATAAAAAAAACGTAAAAAATAATAATATATAAAATAACAAATTTTATAGGAGGATATTTAAAATGTCAAATAATAAAACAGTAATATCACAAAATCTAAGAGAAGAAATAGCTAAAGAATTAGGTGTTTACGATCAAGTTAAACAAGATGGAGGATGGGGAAATGTACCATCTAAAACATGTGGAAATATAGTAACAAAAGCTATAGAAATAGCAAATAGAAGTGTTGAAAAATAGTACTCTATAGTTGCAGAATGTAAAATATTAGAATATAATAGAAAAGAATAAAATATTTAAATATTTTATTCTTTTCTATTTATACTTTCAGAAAGGAATGAGAGAATATGAAAGAAATATTGGTAAAAGATATTTTAAATATTTGTAATGCAGAATTAATATGTGGCAATAAAGAAACAATATGTGGAGATTTTAATATAGATACAAGAAAAATAAAACCAGGAGATGTATTTGTTGGAATAAAAGGTGAACATAATAATGGGAATATGTTATATAGTGAAGCTATAGAAAAAGGAGCAAAATGTGTAATTGTTCAAGATATAAATATTACAGATGAATATAAGAAAAACTGTAATGCATCAATTATAAAAGTAGAAAATACAATTTTGGCATTACAAGAAATTTCAAGATATAAAAGAAATTTATACAACATACCAGTAATAGCAATTACTGGTAGTGTGGGAAAAACAAGTACAAAAGATTTGGTAGCAAGTGTACTTTCAAAAAAATATAAAGTTTTAAAAACACAAGGAAATTATAACAACGAAATAGGATTGCCATTAACTATATTAAGTTTAAAAGATGAAGAGGCAATGGTTTTAGAAATGGGAATGAATCAATTGGGTGAAATTAGTACGCTTACTAATATTGCTAAACCAGATGTGGCAATAATAACAAATATAGGAACTGCACATATTGGAAATTTGGGTTCAAGAGAAAATATACTTAAAGCGAAGTTGGAAATTTTAGAAGGATTAAACAAAGAAGGTATATTTGTAATTAATAATGATAATGATTTGTTAAGTAAATGGAATAATGAGGAAAATAATTCTATAAAAACTATAACTTATGGTATGGAAAATAAAAGTGATTTTTTCGCTTATAATATAGTATTAAAAGAAGATGGTAGTACATATAAAATTGAAGTGGATAACAAAGAATATGAAGTAAAAATAAAAGTAGGTGGCAAACATTTTGTATCTAATGGATTATGTGCTATTGCAGTAGGTAAAATATTTGAAATAAAAATGGAAGATATTTTAGATGGGATATATAATTTTGAATTAACTAAAAAAAGAATGGAAATAAAAAAATCTAAAAAGGGAGCTACAGTAATAAATGATTCCTATAATGCAAACTACGATTCTATGAAAGCTGCTATTGAATATTTAGGTAAAGTAAATAAAAAAAGAAAAATTGCTATTTTAGGAGATATGTTAGAATTAGGTGAATATGCAGAAAAATTACATAAAAAAGTAGGTCATGATATATATATAAATAATATAGATGTTTTAATATGTGTTGGAGAATTATCTAAATATATAGCACAAGAAGCAATAAAAAATGGTATGAAAGAAAAAAATGTATATATTTTTAAAGGTAAGAAGGAAACTATAGAATTTCTAAAAGAAATTGAAACTAGTGAAGATGCAATACTTATAAAAGCTTCTAATTCTTTAAATTTTTCACAAATTACTGATTCAATCTGTGAATAATTATCCACAGATGTGAAAAAAATGTGGATTTAGAAACAAAAACATTTAATAAAAATTAAAATAATAGGAGAAATTTAATGGACTTATTAAAAGAAGTAGATGAATATTTAAAAAAGAATATGACACAAAAGAGATATATACACTCAATTGGTGTAATGAATAAATCAAAAGAGTTAGCCAACAAACATAATATAGATGAAAAAACGGCGATGTTAGTAGGATTAGGACATGATATAGCTAAAGAATTAGATGTAAAAGAAATAAACAATTATATAAAAAAATATAACATTAAAGTAGATGAAATAGAACAAAAAAATTTGGGATTACTACATGGAAAAATAGGAGCAGTAATATGTAGAGAAAGATATGATTTTACTAAAGATATGCAAAAAGCTATAGAATACCACACTTTAGGGAATGTAAATATGGATAAATTGGCTAAAATTATATATATAGCAGATAAGATAGAGGATAACAGAAAAGGAAAAAATTTAAAATATCTTAATAAATTAGCACAAGAAGATTTAGATAAAACAATGCTATATTTATTAGATACAACAATAGTAACAAATATAAAAAGACATAAATCAATACATCCGCAAAGTATATTAACGAGAAATTATTTATTATGTAAATAAAAATATAAATGTAGCTTATTTAAATTTGAATAAGCTACATTTTCAATATAAACTTGCCTATATAGTATTTATTTTCTTAAAAAAACATGATATAATCATAATACTTTTTGGGGGGTTAGGGCATGGTGTTTAAAGATTATTATAAAATATTAGAATTAGAAAATAATAAAGTTACTTTTAGTGATATAAAACAAGCCTACAGAGAACAAGCAAAAAAGTATCATCCAGATATAAATTCAGAAAATAGATTTTCAGAAGAAAGATTTAAAGATATAAATGAAGCATATAAAGTATTATCGGATACAACTTCAAGAAGAAAATATGATAGAATGTGGAATTCTCATATTGGTAGAAAAAAAGAAAAATATGAAGAAAGCAAAAGAGATAAAGATTCTATATTTAGTGATTTTTTTAATATGTTTTTTGGTAGTGCTTTTCAAAAAGAAGAAGTAAAAGAAAAAATAAATCAGAAGAAAGTTCCAATAAAAGGAGAAAATATAGATACAGAAATTAATGTATCTATAGCAGAAGCATATTATGGGGCTGAAAAAAAGATCTCTTTAAGAACTCAAAATGGAAAAATGAAAACTTTTAGCATAAAAATACCATCAGGAATAAGAAACAATGAAAAAATACGTTTGCTAGGTCAAGGAAAATCAGGGGAAAATGGTGGGAAAAATGGAGATTTATTTATAAAAATAAATATACAAAACGATAAAAAGTATACATTAGAAGGATTTGACTTATATACAAATTTACTTTTAACTCCATGGGAAGCAGCCTTAGGAACTAGAGTTTCTGTTGATTCTATAGATGAACAAGTTTCTTTATATGTTCCACAAGGAATAGAAAGTGGAGAAAAAGTAAGAATACCTGGAAAAGGATATAAAGATGGTAAAGGTGGAAGAGGAGATTTGGTAGCAGAAGTTAGAATAATGGTACCAAAAAAAATGGGAGAAGAAGAAAAAAAATTATTTGAAAAATTAAATGAAATTTCTAAATTTGAACCAAGGAATATGTATATTTAAATAAATAAAATGACAGATTAATGACAGCATATTGACATAATATGGTATATGGTGTATAATTAAAATCAGTGATTATCGGTATTTCAAAAGATGAACTATGTATATAAAAATATTCATAGAAAAGGAGAGAATGCTATGGAGAATATACAAGGAAAGCATTTTAGTATTACTGATCCGCAAGGAGTAAATACAGTAATATACAGAATAAATAAAACGGAAAAAGAGTTTTTAAAAAATTCACCTAAATATACAATTGAAAGACTATTGTTTTCAGAAGAATTAAGAGGAAATTTAAAAAAGAAAACTTTTTTTGTAGATGAACCAAAATCTTCAGAAGAATTATTGATATTATCTTTTGGGGATGATAAAGTAGTTGTTAATATGGGAATTTTAGAAGATGATAGAGTAAAAATTTCTAAAAGACCTATACCTATAAAGTTTGATACTTTGTATTCTGAAAAAGAAATGGAATATAAAGAATTTAAATATACACCAAATTTAAAAAGACCTATATCTGTTATAGATCCAGAAACAACAGAAGAAGTAAAACCAATTTTATACTTTGACAAAGATACTAATGAAGTAAGAGGAAAATGTAAATTAAAACCATATAAATCATATTTTGCATTTGAAGTGAGAGATAAAAAAGACAATATATAAAGAAAGGGGTTAAAAAATGAGTAGTACAAATGTACATTCAGAACCAGTATGTGCTCAAATGATACCAAGAGAAAATGAACTTGATTTTCCACCAAAAGGAGCTAAAAAGATAGGAATAGACTTAGGAAATAATGAGAATGTATTGGAAATATTAGCTGAGAACAGTGAACTTACAAAGTTGGGAGAAATAATTGATAAAAAGACTGGAAAGAGTATTGGTACTGTAAAAGAGAAAAATAATTTGAAAAAAATACAAAGCAAATATAAAGAAAAAAGTAAAGTAGCAGATAGCAAAGAATCAAGATAATTACTAAAGAAAATGTGAGGTATATTTATGAATTATAAATTTACAAAAACAATTAAAGATAATAAAGTAAGTATAATTATAACAATAGTACTATGGATTCTTTTAACCATAGTACTTGTTGCGCCTGTAGCTTATTCAATAGTAGAAGCTACAATAAATGGAAGTTTTAATTTGACAGTATTTATAGAAAAAATATTTCCAGCAATAACAAGTTTTACTACAATAGGTGTAGTTTTTGGAACAGAATATATTGGGACATTTTTAAAAACATTAGCATTTTTTACTTTACTTTATTTAATATTTGCTGTAATTGGTTTATTTAAGTCAAGACCAAAACATCAGTATACAGATATAGAGCATGGTTCAAGTGATTGGAGTGAAGGTGGAGAACAATATAAAGTTTTAAGTAAAAACAAAGGAATTATTTTAGCACAAGATAATTATTTACCAATAAATAAAAGAGGAAATATAAATGTACTTGTAGTTGGACGGTTCTGGTTCTGGTAAATCAGCATCTTATTCTATTCCAAATGCCACACAATTATTGGGCTCTTATGTATTTACAGATCCTAAAGGTGAGTTATATGATAAAACAGCAGGATATTTAAAAAGAAATGGATATGAAATAAAAGTATTGAATTTAGTAAATCCAGCTAATAGTGATGGATATAATCCATTGATGCATATATCTAGTGAAATAGATGTAGATGTTATAGCAAATACAATAGTAAAAGGACAAAAATCAGAAAGTGGATCAGATCCATATTGGGATGACATGGCAGAAATGTTATTAAAGGCACTTATTTATTATTTAATAGCAACCAGACCACCAGAAGAACAAAACTTGGCAAGTTGTGCAGAATTAGTAAGAGCTGCAAATACAAGTGGAGGAAGCAACTTGCTTACAAACTTAATGAATCAATTACCACTAGATCATCCAGCAAGAATGAATTATAAATCTATAGAAATAGCACCGGAAAAAACTTATGGTTCTATTTTGAGTTCATTACAATCTAAATTAGGTAAATTTGACTCAAAGGATATTGCAGAAGTAACATCAACAGATACAATAAGTTTTGAAGAAATAGGAAATAAAAAAACTGCTGTTTATGTAATATCGTCAGATACGCATACAGCTTATGACTTTTTATTAACAATATTCTTTTCACAGATGATTCAACAATTATATGATTTTGCAGATAAAAATGGGGGAAGATTACGAGTGCCAACATTTTTCATATTAGATGAGTTTGCTAATATTGGTAAAATACCTGACTTTGATAAAAAAATATCTACGAGTAGAAGTAGAGGAATTTCATTTAGTGTTATTTTACAAAATTTAGACCAATTAGAAGCAGTATATGAAAAATCTTATGAAACAATAATGGGAAATTGTGATACACATGTATTTTTAGGAAGTAACTCATATAAAACAGTAGAATATTTTTCAAAAGCATTAGGGGAAAAAACAATAAAAAGAGATAGTTTGTCAATAAATAGAGATAAACAATTTCATAGACAGGGATATAGTGATTCAGATCAAATAATGGCTAGAGCTCTTATGACTCCAGATGAATTAAGAAGAATGGATAATGATTTATGTATAATTTATGAAAAAGGAATTAAGCCTGTAAAAGCTAGAAAATATTATTATTTTGAACAACATAATATTTTAAGGAGACTAGAAGAATTACAATTAAATCATTTAAATTTTGATTCAGGGTCACGAGGTACATGGAGAAAGTTTAATCCATATAATCCATATACAGAAAACGAAAAAGAGAATAAAACAGATTTAAAAATAGAATCTTTAGATGATCTATTTGAAGATGATAAAATAGAAGATACAGGACTTAATAAAATTGAAAATAGCCAAGAAATTAAATTAGACTCAATAGATGATAATATTATGAATGATGAGGCACCTGTTTTACCACAAGAAAACAATGAAGACGAAATAATGTCTATTGATGTTCAAAAAGAATTAGAAGCAAAGTTTGATGAATTATTTGGATCAATAGAAGATGAAAGTAATAATTAAAAGAAGACTAAAAGTCTTCTTTTTTTAAAACAGAAAATAAACAATTGTTTCTAAAAATCTTGACTTAATAGATTAGTTAATATAAAATTATATAAGTAAAAAAATGGGAGGAAATATTTTATGAAATTTTTACATGTAGCAGACATACATTTTGATACTCCATTCAAAACACTAAATAGCAGAGGAAATTTTGGAGAAATAAGAAGATTAGATCAAAGAGAAATATTTAAAAAAATAATAAACTATATAAAAGAAAATAATATAGAGTATTTTTTTATAGCAGGAGATTTATATGAAAATGAATATATAAGATTATCAACAATTGAATATATAAATAATTTATTTAAAGAAATTCCAGAAACAAAAATATTTATTACACCAGGTAATCATGATCCTTATATAAATAATTCTATGTATAAAAATTATAACTGGAATAAAAATGTAAAAATATTTACAGAAAAAATAGAATGTATAGAAGATGAAAAAGTAGATATTTATGGAGTAGGGTTTAATGATTTTTATTGTGACTCTTTAGGAGTAGAAAATATTAAAATAAAAAATCCAGAAAAAGTAAATATTTTAATAGCACATGGTATGCTTGATGGATCAGCAGATAATTATATGCAATATAATTTTATGAAGAAAAATAATTTAAAGAAATTAGGATTTAATTATATTGCTTTGGGACATATACATAAGCCAGATTATAATTCAGAAGAAAATCAATATATAGTATACCCTGGTTCACCAATTTCATTGGGATTTGATGAATTAGGCGAGCATGGAATTATTGTTGGAAATGTTGAAAAAAATAATTTAGAAATAGAATTTATACCTATAGATAACAGACAATTTAAAGAGTTAGAATTAGATATAACAAATATTATACAAAAAGAAGAATTAATAGAAAAAATAAATAATTTAAAATTAGAAGTAAACAATTTATATAAAATAATATTAACAGGAAAAAGAAATTTTGAAATTAATATATATGACTTATATAAATTAATTACAAATAAAAATATAATAAAAATAAAAAATAATACAAAACTAAATTATAATTTAGAAGAATTAGCCAATAATAGAAATTTAAAAGGAATATTTGCACAGGAAATATTAGAAGAATTAAACAAAAATAATTATGATAAAAATATTTTAGAAAATGTTTTAGAAATAGGTTTAGAATTATTGGAAAAACAATAAAACAAAAAAGGAGAAAAATTTTGAATATAAAAGAAATTAAAATAAATAATTATGGAAAATTAAAAAATAAGGAAATTAATTTAGAAAATAATATAAATATAATTTATGGAGAAAATGAAAGTGGAAAATCTACTTTATTAAATTATATAAAAAATATTTTTTATGGAATTTCAAAAAATAAAAATGGAAAAGAAATATCAGATTATGAAAAATATAAACCATGGACTGGTGAAGATTTTTCAGGAAGAATTAAATATGAACTAAATAATGGAGAGGAATATGAAATTTTTAGAGATTTTAACAAAAAAAATCCAAAGGTAATAAATGCTAATTTAGAGGATATTTCTAAAGAATTCAATATTGACAAAAAGGATGGAAGTCAATTCTTATATGAACAAACAGGAATTGACGAAGAGATGTATATATCTACTATAATGACAAAACAACAGGAGTTAGTATTAGATAGACAAGAACAAAATATATTAGTTCAAAAATTGGCAAACATTATGGGAACAGGGGAAGATAGCACTTCGTACAAAAAAATATTAGATTCATTAAATAAAAGACAAATTGAAGAAGTAGGAACATCTAGAACGCAAGATAGACCAATAAATATAGTAAACATAAAATTGAAAAATAATGAGTTTGACAAAAAGTTAATAGTAGAAGAACTAAAAGGTAAAACAACAAGTGAAGAAAATAAAAACAATTTGAAACAGAAATTATTAAATGAAGAGACAAAAAACAGAGCAATTAGAGAAATTAATTTTTTAATAAAAAATAGTGAATTAGAATTAGAAAAAAACAATTTAAAAAATAATGTAAAAAAAGAAAATGAAGAAAAAATAAATAAATTAAATAATAATAAAAATGAATTATTAAAAAATAATTCAAATATTAATTTGGAAAAAGAGAAAATAAATAAAAAAAATAATAAAAAAAATAAAATATTTTTATTATTATTTATTATTTTATTTATAATAAATATATTTAATTTTTTGTTTATTAAAAATAAAATAATTAATTATTTTATTCTTTCATTAATTCCTATATTTATTATTATAT
>CAUWNG010000033.1:0-20772 GCA_963560005.1 uncultured Clostridia bacterium | reverse complement strand
TCTTAAATCTTTAGGTAATATATTTAACAAATTAAATACTAAAATTAATATTATTAAACCAACTATTATTCTTCTAAATTTTATTTTGCTATAAGAAATGCATTTCTTATGTTCAATCTCTGTATTAACATTGAAATAAATGTCATCACTTTGCTCGTACGATTTAAGGTGATATATTCTTGTTATATACCAAAAAAACACTATTACATAATATACAATAATAAGAATTATATTGGGTGTTGGAATTAATATTTTAGATAATGGTAATTTAGACGTAAACTCTGCTATAAATATAAATACTTCTAACAATGGATTCAAAAAAAGCGATAATAGATATGCTAAATTAGTGCTAATAATAGATAAAAAAATCTGTATAAATCCCAAAAGAACTATTAGACCCATAATTGGAGAAACTAAAATATTTGAAATAAAAAATGTTAAAGAAAGTGTATTAAAATTATACATTATTATTGGAATAATTATTATATTGGCAGATATACATACAAAAAACATTTCTTTTATATAGTTTAATATTTTATTTTTAATGGAATACTTTTTAGATAATTTATCACTAAATAAAATAATTCCCACTGTTCCACCATAAGAAAGTAAAAAACCCATATCAAAAATATTATAAGGATTTAAAGTTAGAATAATAAAACTAGATATAGCTAAATTATTATATACATCTGATTTTCTATAAAACAAAAATGAAATTAATTCTAATATAGACATTATGCAAGCTCTTACTACTGATGCAGTTGCTCCTGTTAATAGCATAAAAAATATTAAAAGAAATATAGTAGATATTTTTGAAAATTTATTGCCAATTTTTAAATTTCCTAATAATCCGTGATACTCCTATAATTATATATGTAACATGAGACCCTGAAACAGCCAATGTATGTGATAAATTACTATCTCTAAAATTCTGTTCTAAATCTTCTGTTATATTTTTTGTATTTCCAAGCAAAATCCCTAATAGTAAACCTCTTGTATTTTCTGGAAATAATATTTCTAATTTATTTTCTACTTCTTTATTGATTTTAAAAATTATTCCATCAATTAAACTAATATCATTCTTTTTTATTATATTTACATCTTTACTATCGCATTTTATACTTGCATAAATTCCTTTAGTTTTTAAATAGTTCTTATAATCAAATCCTTTATAATTTCTGGATTTTGTAGGTTCTGTATAATCCGCAATAAATTGTATAACATCACCATATTCTAATTGTAAATCTTTATTTATATTTAATAATAACTTATCTCCTTCAAATTTTAAACTTCCATTTATAGATTTTACTCTAATTTTATATTCATCTCTATATTCTTTTTCCTCTTTTTCAGATATAACCGTTCCTATTACTTTAATTTTATTATTTACATAGTTATTATATTTGTTCTCATAATTCCTTTCCAAAATCAAAGTATAACATCCAAACAACAAACAAAAAACTAATAAGATTATCCAATATTTATATTTATAGAAAAAAATAAATATTATAGTAATAAGAATTAAAATAATTATAATTAAAAATGGGAATATACTTTGTATGTATATCCCCATTAATATTCCTAATATTGAGCCAATAGATACCAATATAACTGGTCTTTTTATTAACATTTACAATTCCTTTCTTGGCCCCTATTATTAAAATAATCTTACTGCAGAATAAAATCTATCAGCATAAGTTGTATCTAAATTAGAAATTATTACACTATATGTCGTTGTAGAAGCATGTATAAAATTTCTATCTCCAACATAAATTCCACAATGTCCTATACCAACTCCTGTTTCATAATCTGTTAAAAATACTATATCTCCAGGTTTTAATTCACTTTCTTTTACCTTTTTTGCTCCTGAATATTTAGATTGAGATGTTGCACCATGTGGAAGATTTATTCCAAAATTTTCATATACATACATTGTAAAACCAGAACAATCAAATCCACTTGGACTTTCTCCTCCATAGACATATTTACAATCCAAAAACTTTTTTGCGTATTCTACCACTTCATTACCTTTATTATTACAAGTTTCTGTTAATGTTTTGTCATATTCGTCCTCTTTAGAATTACTATCTTTTTTATTAGTAACATTATTTTTTCTATCTATACTTCCTCTTGATGTAGTCTTTGGTTTATCTGCTATATAATCTTTAGATACATAACCAATATCATCTCCAGATTTTATTTTATACCAACTATTATCTTCTTCAATAATTGTTATTTTGGTATTTAACTCCAATACTTTTATAATATCATAATCAGTTCCTGCACCTTTTCTTACATTTACTAACTCTTCACTAATATATGCTTCTTTGGACCCAAAATTATTATTTTGAGGTCTATTATCAGTATTTTCATTGTTATTATTATTAATTGAATTATTATCGTCAACTTTATTTGTAGTATCTTTTAATATATCACTTCTAACCCATCCACTTATTTCATCAGTTTGAATATAAGACCAACCACTTAATTCTGTAATAAAAATTACTTTTGTACCTTTTCTTATGTTATCTATATCTGTTGAATTTATAAGTGGCAATAATTTTACTTTAAAATCTTTTTTTAACTCCTTATAAACTATTGATAGTTCATCTTTATGTATTTTTTCGTTTTCTTTATTATCTTGATGTGTATTTGCTTGTTCTTTATTGTCAGTACTTGTTTGTTCATTATCTTTACTATTATTTTGCTCTGTTTGTGATTGCACATTTAGTTCTGAATTATTATTCTGCTCATCAAAATTATTTTCTTCACCTAATACTTTTACATATTCACTACTAACATATCCTGTATATTTTTCATACTTAATTTTATACCAATCTTCATTAGTTTTCTCTATAAGTTCACATTCAACACCTTCTGAAATCATTGCTATAATATCTCCATCAGCTGAAGGGCTTTTTCTTATGTTTAAAGTTTCTGCTGTTATTTCTAACATTGTTGTAGCTTTAACTATTATAGAATTCATTCCTAAGAATAATGCAGTTATTACTAATGTTAAAAATAATGTTTTTAAAATTTTCATTTTAGAAAAATCGCTCCTTTTTATAATATACGACAATAGTATATAATTAATTACATAAAAAGTCAATTAAACAGAGAAAAAATTCACATAAATAAGCATTTAAATAAAAAAATCCAATATAATTTTAAAATTATATTGGATTTTTTTATTTAATTATTGTAATTCTATAACTGCTCCTACTTCTGTAAATTTAGCTTTTAATTCTTCTGCTTCTTCTTTCTTTACATTTTCTTTAACTGTTTTTGGAGCTCCATCAACTAATTCTTTAGCTTCTTTTAATCCTAATCCTGTAGCATCTCTAACTACTTTTATTACTTGGATTTTGTTTGCTCCTGCTTCTTTTAATACTACATTAAAAGAAGTTTTTTCTTCAGCTGCAGCTGCTCCTCCAGCTACTGGTGCTGCTACTGCTGCTGCAGATACTCCATATTTTTCTTCTATACCTTTTACTAATTCTGCTAATTCAGCTACTGTTAAGCTGTCTATAGTCTCTAATAATTCATCAATTTTTGCCATTTTTTAAATCCTCCTATAATCTAATTTTCTATTTGCAAACCTGGCAGTTTGCATTTTAGTAATAAATTTTTTTATTTAATTTAAGCATTTTCTTTTTGAACTTTAACTTGATCTAATGCAACTGCAAGTTTTGTAATATTTCCAAGCAATGCACCAGCAAGTTTTGCAAGAAGTTCTTGTCTTGATGGTAATTTTGCTAAAGCAATTAATTCTTCTAGTGGAATAACTTTTCCATCTATAATTCCACCTTTTATTTTATAGAACTCATTTGCTTTTGAGTAATTATATACTATTTTTAAAGGTTCTGAATAATCTCCTTCTGATGTAATTACAGCTGTTGGTCCTTCTAAAATTTCATCTAAACCATTCTCACCATTAGCATTTAATGCTCTTTTTATGATATTGTTTTTTATAACTTTGTAATCACTATTAACATTTCTTAAATCTGCTCTTAATTTTGTAACATCTGCTACATTTATTCCTCTATAATCTGTTAAAATAATTACTTTTGCACTCTTTAGTTCTTCTGCTACAGAATTTATAACTTCCTTTTTTTGTTTTAATATTGATTCGCTTGCCATTTAATTTTCACCTCCCAAAAATTTTTTTAAGGATCATAAGACCTTATTTTATCCATAATAAAATCCAATTAAATCACCACAAGGTAATATTAATTGGATAATCCGAACTTCATATTACCTCGGTAAGACTTAATTTTATGCTTACTGTCTTTGGCGATATATTATATATTTATTTTTGGTCAATATACATACTTGGACCCATTGTAGTAGATATAGCTACACTTTTAATATATTGTCCTTTAGCTGCTGCTGGTTTTGCTTTTATAATAGCATTCATTATAGTATTAAAATTTTCTACTAATTTATCTGTACCAAATGATACTTTTCCAAAACCTAAGTGAATTATATTGTTTTTGTCTAATCTATATTCTACTTTTCCTGATTTAATTTCATTTATTGCTTTTGTAACATCCATTGTTACTGTTCCTGATTTTGGATTAGGCATTAATCCTTTTGGTCCTAATACTTTTCCTAATCTACCAACTACTCCCATCATATCTGGTGTAGCTACAATTACATCATAATCAAACCAATTTTCTTTTTCTATTTTAGGTATTAATTCCTCTGCTCCTACAAAATCAGCTCCAGCTTTTGTAGCTTCTTCTGCTTTTGGTCCTTTTGCAAAAACTAAAACTCTAAGAGTTTTTCCTGTTCCGTTTGGAAGTACAGTTGTACCTCTTACTTGTTGATCAGCTTGTTTTGAATCTACTCCTAACTTAACATGTAATTCAACTGTTTCATCAAATTTTGTTTTAGGCATTTTTTCAATTAAATCTAATGCTTCTTTTACAGCATAAGATTTTTTTCTATCTATTAGCTTTTCAGCTTCTTGATATCTTTTTCCTCTTTTCATATTTACCTCCTTTGGTTCTAACGAGTTATACTCTCCCAATTTTTAATTAATCTTTTACTATAACACCCATTGATCTTGCTGTTCCAGCTACCATACTCATTGCTGCTTCTAAAGATGTAGCATTTAAGTCTGGCATTTTTTGTTTAGCAATTTCTTCAATTTGTGTCTTTGTTATAGTTGCAACTTTATCTCTATTAGGTTTTCCTGAACCTTTTTCGATTTTAGCAGATTTTTTTATTAATACTGCCATTGGTGGCTCTTTTGTTATAAATTCAAATGATTTGTCCTTATATACAGTAATAACTACTGGTATAATTAATCCAGCTTGGTTTGCTGTTCTATCATTAAATTCTTTAACAAATTGCATAATATTTACACCACTTGCACCTAATGCTGGTCCTACTGGTGGAGCTGGTGTAGCTTTACCTGCAGGTATTTGCAATTTTATAATGTTTCCAATTTCTTTTTCTGCCATTTTTTTGCACCTCCTTTATATTTTAAATATGTATATTGAATAAAATTTCAAACTAAATTATACTTTTTGTACTTGAGAAAACTCCAATTCTACCGGTGTCTCTCTTCCAAACATAGATACAAGAACTTTTACTTTATGTTTTTCTTTATTTATTTCTGTAACAGTTCCAGTAAAATCAGCAAGTGCTCCTTCCATTATTCTTACAGTATCATTAATATTATAATCAACATTTACTTGAATTTGTTCAAAGCCCATGCTTCTAATTTCTTCGTCTGTTAAAGGTATTGGATCAGTACCTGATCCTACAAATCCAGTAACACCTCTAGTATTTCTAACTATGTACCATGTTTTTTCTGTTACAATCATTTTTATTAAGACATAACCTGGGAAAACTTTTTTTAAGTTTGTTTTTCTTTGACCATCCTTTATTTCTATTTGTTCTTCCATTGGAACAATTATGTCAAAAAAGAATTCTTCTAACTCTCTATTTTTTATTGTCTTCTCCAAGTCTGTTTTAACCTTATTTTCATATCCTGAATATGTATGGACTACATACCATTTTGGTTGTAATTCTTCTTGAGACATTTTTAGCCTCCTTTTATTTATAGATTAGTCTTTTTTTTCAATATTTTCTTGTTGCTTTTGATTATTTGCATTTTGCTCTTCTGAATTAGATATATTTTCTTTCTTTTCCGCATTATTTGTTTCTGTTTCATTTTTTACATTAGAATTCTCTATATCATTATTTGTACCATTTTCCATTTGTACATTTCTAGATTCTACTGTTTCTTTAATCTTATTTATGCCGTAATTATTCATTAATTCAAAAACCAAATCTAAAGCAAAAACAATTATAGCAGTTATTAAAACAATTGTAATAACCGCAACTGTATTATTGACAAGTTGCTTTGGTGTTGGCCAAATTACTCTTTTTAATTCTGCCTTAAAATCTTTAAAAAAATGTTTTTTTTCTTTACTATCCTTTTTGTTTACATTCTTAGGCATTTAGTTTCCTCCTTAAAAGGCTTTATTTTGTTTCTTTATGTGTTGTACGTTTTTTACAGAATTTGCAGTATTTAACTACTTCTAATCTTTCTGTATTATTTTTTTTGTTTTTTTCTGTCATGTAATTTCTTCTTTTACATTCTGTACATTCTAATGTAATTGGTTCTCTTGCTCCTTTTGCAGCCATTAAAAACACCTCCAGCTCCTATTTCAACATTTAAATTCATTTTATTAAGCGTATGCTTCTACATACGCTTAATTATTTTATCATCTTTTTATATATATGTCAACATTTTACCAAATTTTTGTAAGATTTATACACCATTTTTTCTATAAATTTATACTAATATCGAAGATATATGAAATACTTTTCCTCTTTCTTGTAAATTTTTATTTGTTTCTTTTAATATTTTATGGTCATCATCTAATAATATCATATAATCATATTCTTTTAACTTCTTTTCCATTTGTTCATATTTTACAAAATTTCTATTTTCTGAATTATATTCTCCCGTTTCTTTATTAATTATAATCCAATTACTTGCATTTATAAAACTTACATGCTTATTTAACCATTCTTTTTTCTTTTCTTTAATTTTAGTATTTTTAGCTAACGACAAAATATACAAATCAATATTTTGTATTTCATTTATTTCTTTTAAAATATCTATTATTGGCAACACTGGCTTTTCATTTAATAAATCTTCATGTGCCTCTATTAATTGTTTTTCCCCTTCATAAATTTTGTATTCTACTATAGTACCATCCATATCTATAAAAATGGCTACTCTATTATATTCATTACATATTTTTTTTATTGTATCTATAAACATACTTATAAAACATCACTCCTTTATATAAATTACGTGCAGAAATATATATTTCTGCACTAAAATAGTTTATGGTAAATTTCTTAAAATTGTCTCAAATATCAATTCATTCATTTGATATACATCTAAATCTCCAGTATCAATAATAGCCTTATTATAATTTAATTCTTCATAATATCTTATGAAAAATTCATTATATTTACTTATATAAGTTTCATTAACTAAACGACCAGCTCCTCCTCTTCTCTTTATTGCAGTTGATGGTGAAACGGTTAGGGCTATTAAAAAATTTGGAAAGAGTTCTTCAATAAATTGTTTTTTAAATTCTTCATACTGTTCTTTAGTCGCAATACCCTCCCATAAAAATTTTTTTCCATAAAAATTGCTGTCCAACAATCCTCTATCAATTAATATGATATCAGATTCAAGATAGCTAGCTCTTAAAATTTCAGAAGTTGTTTGCAAATGCATCCATAAGTTTGCATCCCAACTACCTTTTGGAATTTCTATTGGTAACTTTTCTGCTGACTCTTGCAGAACAGTTACTTCATATCCATTTGTAATAAGCTTATTGGCCAAATTTTTAATAGCTGTTGTTTTTCCAGATTCTGGAGTTCCTGTAAATTCTACCATAAATGGTTTCCGCATAATTATGCCTCCCCTATAAATTTTTTTCTATATTATACTCTAAAAATATAAATTTTTCAATTGTTATTTTATTTTTTATTTAACATTTTATTATATAAAAAATACCCACAAAGTTTCCTAAGTGGATATATATGAATTCATATATTTATATACAAATTTCAACTATTTATTGTTGATTAAATCTTTTAAAGCTTTTCCTGCTTTGAATACTGGTGCCTTAGATGCTGGTATTTTAATTTCTTCTTTAGTTTGTGGGTTTCTACCTTTTCTAGCAGCTCTTTTTCTAACTTCAAAAGAACCAAATCCAACTAATTGAACTTTATCTCCTTCTACTAATGCATCTGTTATAACTTCTACAAAAGCATTTAATGTTGCTTCAGCTTCTTTTTTTGTTTCTCCTGTTTTAGCTGATATAGCTGCTATTAATTCTGATTTGTTCATTTAAATTACCTCCTATAAGTTTTGAAATATGTAGATTCTGTATGTTTTATCTACTATTATCAATATTCGCCATCCTTATATAAAATCCTTCTTTTTTCTACTTTATTTTTTATTTTATTCATATATATGTAGATATAAGAGCATTTTATATATTTTGTCACCCTTTGGTAATGATATTATTTCTTCCTTTGAAAAAATTCTTAATACTATCAATAATAGAATATATATTATGATAGCTGACAATATTGCTATTATTGTACATAATTTTGCATTTATTATACCTAAAAGTTGTAAATATATAAAATAAGATAGTATTCCCATTCCTATTACAGCAATTATTGGTTTATATATAAATTTATTTTTATCTATTTTTATATTAATGTACTTTTTTAAAAATATAAATTCTAATATTGATGATACAATATGACATATTGTAGTAGCTAAAGCAGCTCCTGCTACTCCTCCAAATATACATTCTTCTTTTTCTAATGGTATTAATATAATATTTAAAATTAATTTAATAATTACTCCAACGGATAAACATAGTGCAGGTATCTTTATTTTTCCCAATCCATGTAAAACTCCACTCATTGTTTGCTCTAATATAATAAAAATTATTCCTATTGAACTTAATTGATATATAAAAGTTCCATTAGCTGCATTTGGAAATAATAACTCTAATATTGGTCTTGCAAAAATCATCATACCTATACTACATGGTAATCCTATCAATATTGATATTAGCATAGTAAATTTTACTTTTCTTATTACTCCCTCTGTATTTCCTTTTGCTTTCATTGAAGAAACTACTGGAATTAATGATGTTGAAAATGCCATATTAAAAGATAATGGTAACATTATTAATGTATCTACTTTTCCAGTTAATATACCATATTGTATTTTTGCCTTTTCTTCTGACATATATTTTTTTAATCCTCTAACAACTGTCATTGCATCTATATTTTTATTTATACTTCCTAAAATTGAAGTAAGAGACATTGGAATAGATACACTTAATATTTGCTTTATTGTTTTGCGTATTCTTGTAGGTTTATAATTAATGCTATTTTTTATTTCAAACGCTATTTCCTTTTTTTCTAATTTATAATATTTATAAAGATATAAAAAACATAATCCCGTTGCAAGTGTTGTTGCTAAATTGGCTCCTGCTGCCATCACTACAGTATCTGTTCCAGAAATAATAGCTATGACTTCTACAAGCATTATTGATGAAATAGTTTTAAAAATTTGTTCCAATGTTTGAGATTTTGCCATTAACTCTATATTTTCTCTTCCATTGAAATATCCTTTTATTACTGCAGATAAAGCAACAAAAAATATTGAAGGTGACAATGCAACCAATGTAAGTTCTGCTTCTGGTATTTGCAATATTTTATCAGATATATAGCCTGCCCCACAAAACAAAATTGTAAAACACAAAAACCCTACAAAACCAAATGTTACAAAAGAAATTTTGAAAATTCTATGTGCACCTTTATGATCACCTATTGCTACTCTTTCTGATACAAGTTTAGATATTGCATTTGGAACTCCCATTGATGAAATTGTAAGTAATAATGCATAAATTTGAAATCCACTACTATATATAGCATTACCTTTGTCTCCAAATCCTTCTCTATTAGTTAAATACAGTTTATAAACTAACCCTAATATTTTAACAAATATCTGAGCTATCATTAAAATAATAATGCCTTTTGCAAAACTTTTTGTTCCTTTCTTTTTTTTCTTATTCATTATTTACCTTTCTAAAATCATACAAGTTTTCTTCTTAATATTATTTATGCTCTCTTTTAGTTATGCAAAAATATCAATTTTTTATTTCTATTTTATTAAGTTTTTTTCTAAAATCTCTTGTATTTTTAGCTATTTTATAAGATAATAATATATGTATAAGTACATATAGAAAGTGGTGGAACTTTTGAAAATAATAGATAATTTTTTAAAATTTTTAAAAACTGATAGAAATACATTTGCAACATACATTTTAGCATTAATCTCAGTATATATTGTAGTAGATAGATTAATAGAAGTTCTGTTTATTATTTTTACTGGTGTGTCTTTTTCTTATTGGGGACCTATTAAATATACTTTAGCTTTTGCCTGTGTCGCATTTGCATTTTTCTTTTCGGGTAATTCAAAATTTGCAAAAGCTGATGTTGATAAATTAAGGATTTTTAATGTTTTTTGTATTTCTTTATATATAGTAGGAATATCTGCTTTAGTACAATGGTTGAATCAAGCAATTTGGTTAGGTTTACTTTCTTTACCAAATTATACCCAATTAGCAACTGAATTTTATTATTTATTTCAACCAGCATTTACAGCTATTGGATTATATATCCCACTTGTTACATTCTATAAACTATTTAAATGGTTATTCTTTAGTGTAAATGATTCAAAAGATATACGTGATTCTATTTTTGAATATGGTGGTATAAGCTTATCAACTACAAAAGATCCTCATGGAATTTATTCTTGTGAGGTTAAAATTTGTACTAATCCTGAAAGTGGTAAAGATGTTATTATTCCTGAAGTTAGACGTTTTGATTCATTGCTTGCTGTTGGTGTTTCTGGTTCACGGAAAAACAACCTTAATATATGAGCCAATGATAGCTAGAGATATTTCTAGAAAATCCTTTTTTAGAGAAGTATCAAAAGAATTGGGTTTTACAGCTTTAAAAACTGGTATTGCAACTTTAAATTGTCCTTATGGAAATGAATATATAAATAAGAATTTTACTTTAGATATGTTAGTACCTAATCCTTTAAAATTAGATTTATATAAAAAGTTTATGGAAAAAATGATTTTAAGTTCAAATGGAGATAAATTTGTTTATAGAAATTTAGGAATAACTTATGTCTCACCTGAGCCAGAATCTATTAAAACTATCACAAAGATAGCTAATAACTATAATTTTGATGTAAATATAATAGATCCGAATGATTCTTCTTCAATTGGATTAAACCCATTTGTATATTCTGATCCGATAAAAACTGGTATTGCTATTTCATCTGTATTAAAAGCTTTGTTTACAAATTCTAGACCAGATATAAAATTAGCATATAGAGAAAATGTTGCAATACAAATTTTAGAAAATTTATCAATTCTTCTAAAAGAAATGTATCCAAGATTAAATGAAAATCAATTGCCTAATTTAGAAGATTTATTAGATTATTTAAATGATTTTTCACTTATAGAAAATATGACAGAAGAAATGAAACAAATTCCTGAATTAGCTGAAAAGTATAAAATACTTATAAGATATTTTGAAAATAACTTTTATAAAAATGCACCTAATATAGAAGACAATAAAAAATCTATATTTGTTGCATCAGCAGAATTAGATAATTTACTAAGATACCCAGGAGTTAAAAATATTCTATGTAATAGAAATAACAATTTAGACTATGATAAAGCTTTAAAAAATGGTGAAATTACTTTAATATGTACAAGACGTGGTGATTTAGGAGAAAGTGCTCATAAAGCTTTTGGATTATTCTTTATATTATTGATGCAACAATCAATTTTATCAAGACCTGGAAATGATTCAAATAGAATACCTAATTTCTTATATATAGATGATTTTCCAACTTATATTTGTAAAGCAACAGAGCCTATTTATACACTATATAGAAAATATAAAGTTGCTACAGTATTAGATTCTCAAAACCTTTCTCAGTTAAAAGGTGATGCAGAATTAAGTAAAGGTGATTATTTTAGAGATTTAATACTTTCTAACTGTGTAAATAAAGTTATATTTGGTAATGCTCTACCAGAAGATGTACAATGGTGGGAAACAGAACTAGAACAAAAAAGAGAATGGTCTTGGAGTAGTAGTTATGAGACCAATCCAGAAAAAGACAGTTATGGATATGATAGCAAATTAGGTGGTGTTAGTTTAAAATGGAAACCTAACTATGCGGCTGGAAAAATTAAATCTTTAAAGGCAAAGCAAATTATTTATAAAGTTAAAAATTCTAGCGGTAAAAGTGAAGTAGATAAAGGAAAACTTGATGGTATAGATTCTAAATTTAAAGAACCACAAAAATTAAAAATTTTTGATTTTAATAAATTTAGTAATGGAATTTATAGTTCATCTACTAGCCAATTAAGAAAGAAAAATAGAGGAAAATTTGCTACAGCAACTTCTGATAATAACAACTATGATATAGATCGTGAAATTGACCCTATAAAGACAGATACATCAGATTCAAAATATTTATTTGATAGCGAAGATGCTATAATAGTCAACTTTAAAAAAAGGGAAAATGATAATAAATAAAAAAAAGTGTGTCATATTTAAAGACACACTTTTTTTGTATAATAAAATTTAAATGTTATTCATATACCAAAATTTTACCTTTCCTTAGCATACATATATTTACAAATCAATATTCAGATGCTAAGTCTTTTTTTATAATCCCAATAATTTTACTTCAATATTTTCCATTTTGTATTTTTGTGTTTCTGGATCTAATTTAAATTCTACTAAGGTTTGCTCTAAAGTTTCTTGATTTTGTCTTAAATCTGTAGAAAAATATAATTTTATATTTGATATTTGTAATTTGTTTATAATAATTGTTTTAAATGTTTCTGCCATGTTTCTTTCGTCTTCACAAATAAATATTAATTGTGGTAAACTGCTATATCCTGAATCTCCTACTTGGAAATTTTCATAGAAATCTTTATATAATTTCATTTTTTCTATTAATTTCTTTTCCCAATCATCTTCTCTTCTTATAACTTCAAATACAAACTCTATAGATTTATTGTTTTTAGTAAGTTTTACACTTCCTCCTGTTGCTTTAAACAATTTTCCTGCTTGTTTTGCTGTAAAGCTTGGCTTTGTAACATAAGATTCAAATGCTTTTACCTTTTTTAAATATGCTATAATTGTTTGGTTTCCTGCTAATCTCTTTTTAATCATTGCAACTGGTTTAGTATTATCAGTTGGTTGCCACTTACACTCAATTCCTCTAGAATTTAATAAGTATTTACCCATTTTTTCTAAAGAATATATTCTATATATCCCTTTTCCTTCTTCTGAATTAAAATAATATCTTGTTAGAATTTTTGTTTTTACCAATTGTTCTAATTTATTATTTAGCTTATCTTGACTTCCTACTTCAATTCCTTTCCATTCAAGCATTTGATATAATTGTCTTGAAGTTATAAACTCAAATTCATTTACTAATTCCATAATTTTAAAATGAATATCACTTATATGACCTATATTTATTCTATTAATAATTTGGTTCATAGAAACGTATCCATCTTTTCCATCAAAAACCTTTATTTCACCTTCTCTAATAGCAAAAGGTGATACTGTAGCTTTAATTTCACTATCCTCTACCATAATAACCCTCCTTGGAGATATTTTTTACAATTAAATTTTATCACATTTTTTTATATTTGTCTATTTTATTAAACTTTCTATTTCTGAAGATTTTAAATATCTCCATTCTCCTAATTTTAGAGATTTTACATTAATATTTCCAATTTTACTTCTATGCAAACTTAATACCTTTTTTCCTATTGCTTCACACATTTTTCTTACCTGTCTATTTTTTCCTTCATGTATTGTAATCTCTAATCTAGATACTTGTTTCTCCTTATCTATTTTTAATATTCGTACATTCGCTTTTCTTGTTACATATCCTTTATCTATTTTCACTCCATTACTAAGTTGTTCTATTTCTTCTTTTGTAACTATTCCTTTTAATGTTACATTATATGTTTTTGTGACTTCGTGTTTTGGATGTGTTACTTTAAAAATAAAATCTCCATCATTTGTTAAAATTATGGCTCCTGATGTGTACATATCCAATCTTCCAACTGGTAATATCCTCTCTTTTATTTTTACTAAATCTAAAACTGTATCTCTATTAAATTGATCCTTTACTGTTGTTACATAGCCAATTGGTTTATTTAATAAAATATATATCTTCTTTTCTTCACTTCGTTTTAATTTTTCACCTTTAAATTCTATAACATCATTTTCTGGATCAACTTTTGTTCCTAATGTTGTTACAACTTTTCCATTTACTTTTACATTTCCTTCTATAATATGTTCTTCTGCTTTTCTTCTTGAACATATTCCAATATCAGATAAAAACTTTTGTAATCTTATACTTTCCAATTGTTTTTATTTTCCTCCTGTTCTATAATTTTTTTAAAATATTCTGGTAATTCTGCTTCTAAATGCATATATTTTCCTGTTATTGGATGTTTAAACTCTAATGATTTTGCATGTAGCATTTGTCCTACTACTCCAAATTCATTTTTACCATTAGAATATACCATATCTCCTACTACAGGATAACCTATTTCTGCTAAATGTACACGTATTTGATGTGTCCTTCCAGTTTCTATTATTACTTCTAATAAAGTATATTTATCATATCTTTTTAGAACTTTAAAATGTGTAATAGCCTCTTTACCATTTTTGGTAACTTCCATTTTTTTTCTGTCTTTTGTACTTCTACCTATTGGCATATTAATTGTTGCCTCATTTTCTGGTATTATTCCTCTTACTAAAGCTATATATTTTTTCTTTATTTCTCTGCTTTTAATTTGCTCACTTAAATTAATATGTGCTTTATCATTTTTAGCTATTACTAATATTCCAGATGTGTCTTTATCTAATCTATGCACAATTCCTGGTCTTAGCTCTCCACCTATACCAGATAAGCTATCCTTACAATGTGCCATAATAGCATTAACTAATGTACCATCCCAATTACCTTCTGCCGGATGCACAACTATACCTTTTTCTTTATTAATAACTATTATATCATTATCTTCATATATAATATTTATAGGTATATTTTGTGGTTTTAAATTTACCTCTTTTGCTTCTGGTATCTCTATATTTATTTTATCCCCTACTTGAGTTTTATAAGATGGTTTTTGCAATTTTTCATTTATTTTTATATTACCACTTTCTATTAATTTTACTATCATTGTTCTTGATAAATCTTTTATTTTATTAGAAACAAATGAATCAAGCCTTATATTTTCTTCTCCATTTTGTACTATAATTTCTTGCATTTTAAGTTTTAATTCCTTTCTATAGTATTAATTATTTACATTTAATCTTTCGTATAGTATAAAATTTTTATCTGAATATATTTCTTTATAATTTTCATCTCTTGATAAAAACATATTTAATTTTGATTTTTTAGTAATGATTATATGGGTAATATCATACTTATCAAATGTATTTTCATAATATCTACTTATATTTGATGTATTTATATAATCAGAAAAAATATTTCTACCTTCATATTCTCCCTTTTGATTTTTAGTTCCATTAAATTCTGGAGCATATAAATCTGCTCTTGAATCTATAAATACTGGTATTCCCCTATATAACAAATAACTACCATAGTTATATTCATTATATAATTTAATGTCATTTAAATCTAAATTTTCTATTATAAAATTAGCAGCATCAACTGGATAAGATGAATTATTTACAAATCGATTACCTATTTTTGGTACAAAAATATACAAACTAAGTAAAATTCCAATAAAAACAGTTAAAATTTTTCCAGGCAATTTTGTCATAAATTTCATTACTACTTCAGTACCTGTTTTATCATATTTTTCAAAAAGAGCTGTAATTAATTTAGCAAAAATAAATCCTGCTAATATTGAAAATAATGATGCCTGCCTCCTTGACATCAATGTCATTAATGTTAAACCTGCTAACATAAAAAAATCTCTTAATCGTAATTTGGTATCTGTAAATATTAATACTAATAAAAACATTGTAAATACAATTAGAATTGTAGTATTATTTATTAAAGTCAAAGGTTGGTGTTCACTTATATTCTGTGTTGTATTCCCTTGCATTGTTTTTATGTAGTATGTATAAGGTACTTCTCCTAAAGGTGTTAAAAATCCTGTAAATAAGGTTATTATCATTATAAGTATTAACCATTTCACTGCTGACTCTTTTTTGAATACTACTTTATAAGGATTTGCTCTTCTCTGTTCCTCTAAAGTTTTAACATTTTCTTTTCTAATTTCTAACTCTTCTATTTTATTTTTTAATAATTCTATTTTTTCCTGTTTGTTTTCTTTTTTACTTAATCTTTTTAGTTTTAATTTGATAAAAAACAATTTTGTATTATAATATATATTTGCATCTATAATAACAGCTAAAAGATATTCTACTATATATGGTAGATATAGTACAAAATAAAATGGCCAAACAGCACAATGTACATTTGCAATTATAATTGGAATTATAATTAAATAAATTATATATCTTTTCTTCCTAGTTTCTATAAACTTTTCTATAAATAATACTGTAAGAGCAAATAAAATATATGTTACTAATTGTGCTCTTGCAGCTATAAAATTTTTCAATAAATAAACTATTCCTAATGTTATAAAAAATGAAATCAAGTTATTTTTCGAAAATTTGCAACATGCATAATATATTATTATTCCTAAAATTACACTTAAAATCATTGTAGCTACATATAACGCTGCCAATCCTCCAATACCAATACTTTCTCCCAAATTATATATTAAATAAGTTCCCACATCATACGCCCAATGTGGATATGTATATGGTAAATCTTCATGCCATGAAAACGGATCCATCATATCTATCGTTCCAGTTTCCACTATATGTTTTCCTATTGCTATAGAATAATATGTGTCATTTTGAAAAGTTATTGGTGTAATAGCCATACAAAATATTACTATACAAAATATTGCTAGTACATTAAATTTTATTTTTATTTTTTTTTCCATTTTTAACATTCCCTCCATAGATTTATCACATACCAATTATACCAAATAATATATGTTAAAAACAATAGCTTTAAAAAAATTAGAGCTATAAGCTCTAATTTTTAACCATTTATTTGTTTTGCTACTTCTTCCGCAAAATTATCTTCTCTTTTTTGTAATCCTTCTCCTTTTTCAAATCTTGCAAATCTTAATACTTTTGCTCCTTTTGATTCTACTAATTTTCCTACTTTAATATCTGGATCTTTTACAAAGTCTTGTTCTACTAAACATATTTCTGAATAGAATTTTCCAATTCTTCCTTGAACCATTTTTTCAGCAATTTCTGCTGGTTTTCCTTCGTTCATAGCTTGAGCTTTTAATATCTCCATCTCTTTTTCTACTCTTTCAGCAGGAACAGATTCTCTATCTAAATATTCTGGTTTAGCTGCTGCTATTTGCATACATATATCTTTTGCTAAATTTGAATCTCCACCTTCTAATTCTACTAAAACTCCTATTTTTCCATCTCCATGTATATAACTTTCTATTAGTCCATTTGCTTCAAATCTTTCGAATCTTCTAATAGACATATTTTCGCCTATTGTAGCAATTTTGTTTGTTAATACTTCACCTACTGTTTTAGTATTATCTTTTATAGATTTTTGGTTTAATAATTCTTCTACATTAGCAGGATTTTCCTTTGCAATTTGCTCTGCTATATCAGCTACAAAAACTCTAAATTCTTCATTTTTAGCTACAAAATCTGTTTCCGCATTAACTTCTACTACTACTCCAACTTTATTATTATCACTTACATAAGTTGAAACCAATCCTTCAGCTGCAATTCTATCTGATTTCTTTGCTGCTTTAGCTATTCCTCTTTCACGTAATAATTCAATTGCTTTTTCTTCATCTCCATTTGTTTCTGCTAATACTTTTTTACAATCCATCATTCCTGCGCCTGTTTTTTCTCTTAATTCTTTAACTTGGCTTGCTGTTATCATATAAAAATCCTCCTTTATTTAAAAAAGAGTAGAGCAGATAATAGCTCTCCTCTTTAATATTATCAAATATTTTTTATTCTTCTGAAACTATTTTTTCATTCTGAGCAATTTCTTCCATACTTGTTGCTTCATTATTTTCTGTTTCAACAAAATCTTGTTGTTCGCTCATATCCATAGATTCACCTTGTCTGCCTTCTATAATAGCATTTGCCATAACATCTGTTATTAATTTAACTGCTCTTATAGCATCATCATTACCTGGTATTGGATAATCTACATCTTCTGGATTACAGTTTGTATCTATTAATCCAATAACTGGAATACCTAATTTTCTAGCTTCTAAAATTGCTATTCTTTCTTTTTTAGGATCAACTATAAACATAACTCCTGGTAATTGATTCATATCTTTTATTCCACCAAGATTTTTTTCTAGTTTTTCCATTTCCTTTTTTAGAAGAATAACTTCTTTTTTAGGTAACACTTCAAATGTACCATCATTTTCCATTTCTTCTAATTTATTTAATCTTTCAATTCTTTTTCTAATTGTTCCAAAGTTTGTTAATGTACCTCCTAACCATCTTTGATTTACAAAGTACATTCCTGTTTTTTCTGCTGCTTCTTTTACACATTCTTGTGCTTGTTTTTTAGTTCCTACAAATAAAACTGTCTTTCCTGCTTCTGCTTGTTCTCTTAAAAAAGCATAAGCTTCATCTAATTTCTTAGATGTTTTTTGTAAGTCGATAATATGGATACCATTTCTAGCTTGGAATATATATTCAGCCATTCTTGGTTCCCATCTTCTTGTTTGATGTCCAAAATGAACACCTGCTTCTAGTAATTGTTTCATTGCAACTACTGCCATAATTCTTTCTCCTCCTTTTAGTTTTACCTCCATATAGCTTCAAACATTTAAAAAAACTTGCTTTACTAAACAAGCACTCTTTTTAAATTAACTATATGTGCGTATTTTAACATTAATATTATATCAAAAAAGTATTGCAATTGCAATACTTTCGCACTATTTTTTCTTTTTCTTTTTTGCCACTGAATATCCAAATTTTCCTACTTGTTTATTTAAAGCAAAATATTTACCATTTGCATACGTTATTAAATCGCATTTTGTTATATCAAAAGCACCATTCTCATCAATATACTTCTTATCTGCATCAATAGATAAAATTTCTGCCAAAAACATACAATGGCTTCCCAATTCCTTTATTTCTTTCACTTTACATTCCAAAGCTACAGGACTTTCTTTAATTATAGGTGCTTTAACAAATTTAGCTTTTTCTTTAGTAAGTTTCATTTCTTTAAATTTATCTACCTTTGCTCCTGTTTTAACTCCGCACCAGTCTGTTGCATATACTAAGTCCTTATTTGTTAAATTTATAACAAATTCTCCTGTTTCTTTTATTATATTAAATGAATGTCTTTCTGGTCTTACAGAAATATAACACATTGCTGGATTTGTATTAACAATTCCAGTCCATGCAACTGTTATAATATTACTATTTTCCATATTACCACAACTTACCATTACAACTGGTAATGGATAAATAAAAGTACCAGATTTCCAAATTTCTCTACCCATAATAATTATCTCTCCCAATTCATTTTTTGTTCTTCTTTTTGCTTATTAAATTCATAAACAGCTGATAAATCAGTAGCATCATACTCTATATATAAATTATTTTTTATTCTAAAAGAGTAACTATGTGCAAGTTTAATTTCATCTAAATTGTTCTCATTATTTTTAACTATTTCACCAATATATCCTTTTAAAGAATTAACATTAACATTTTCTTCCCCTAATAGATAAGCTAAAACAACATTTTTATAGTCCTCTTCTTCCATTTTATATATTAATATATTAGAAAAAACTTTATAACTTTTTACTCCTTTAGTGTTTTTTTTAATAATTTCGTATTCGTTAATTGTAGATTTTAGTCCATTCCAATGATCATAATTTAACATTCCAATATCTCTTATAATAATTTCCATTTTATCATAAAAGTAAATATTATCTACACTATTTTTTTGTATATAATCTATTTTCTTTCTTTCGCTTCCTTTGTATTCTCCTATTAAATCTGTATTTAACAAATTATGTATGTTATATATTCTTTCTGTTCCTCCTAATATATCATTATGATAAACTGATATAAAAGTAGATTTATTCATTTTCGTGTCAATAATTTTTTTTCGTACTTCAGGATTACTCATTAAATTATAAAAATTTTCAATAATAAAAAACATTTTATTATATTCATCTTTATATTCAGGTTGCATTCTTATTTGATTAGTCAACATTTTATTAACAGTTTGTGAAATCTGCATATTTTTTTCATCAGTAAATCTAATTATTTTTCCTAAATACATATCAGTTAAAATACTTATTAATTGTTCTTCGGTTATTTTTCTATTATAATTCTCCATTTTTTTCCCCTACACCTATATCCTTTGTTAAAACTTTTTCAATTATACTATAAAAATAAAAAAAATACAAACTGTAAATTTGTACTTTTTTAAATTTTATAATATATTAATAAAAAAACTGGCGACGACCTATTTTCTCAGCAGGGTAACCCGCAAATATCTTCGGCACA
>CAUWNG010000032.1:0-21870 GCA_963560005.1 uncultured Clostridia bacterium | reverse complement strand
GATCCAAATGCAAATACATGGGATGGAGATCTTATGTTAATTGGTTGCGCTTCCTGTCCGTTCGTTTTACGTGGTGGCTATTGCGGTGGTTACTCTGGCGCGGGAGTATTGTGTACGGGCGTCACTTTTGGCGACCCGTACTACTTCGACGGGTTCCGTCCGGCGTTGGCGTTTTAGAAGATGTAATAGTAAAAAATTATCATTAAAAGCTCGACAAGCATATAGTATTATTATAAAAGTTAACTATAGTAGGGATTGTTAAGATTAGTAATATATTGTAAAAGGTCTAAAAAGGTTATATGGAGCCTCTTTAGACCTTTTAGTATATATAAATTAAAAAAAATGTCGAAATTAGTAAATGAAAATTACTTGTAAAAATATGGAAAGTAATTCTAATAGCAGATTTTGAAGTAAAAGGACTAGAAAAGTTGGAATAACTAATATTTAAAAATATATAATTTTATAAAAAAGTAATTAAAATAATATTAATTAACAAATTTATGTATAAAAATTTCCTTAATTGTAATAATAAGAATAGACATATATTTTTAAAGGAGGAAAAAAATGAAAGCAACAGGAGTGGTAAGAAGAATAGATGATTTAGGAAGAGTAGTAATTCCAAAAGAGATTAGAAAGACATTAAGAATAAAAGAGCGGAGACCCATTAGAAATTTTTACAGATAAAGAAGGAGAAGTAATTTTAAAAAAATATTCACCAATAGGAGAATTAACAGAATTTGCAACAGGATATGCAGATACTTTATCTAAGACGACAGGGCATATTGCATGCATAACAGATAAGGATACTGTAATAGCTGTTGCTGGAGGACCTAAGAAAGATTTTTTAGAACAAAGTATAAGTAAAGAATTAGAAAAAATAATGGATGATAAAGAAAAATATACTAGTCGTGAAAATAATGATGTTTCTATCCCTATAATAAAAAATGATAATAGAGAAAGAAGATATAATTCTCAAGTAGTATATCCAATTATATCTGATGGTGATGTTATAGGAAGTGTTATATTGCTTTCTAAAGATAGTAATACAAAAATGACTGAAGTAGAACAAAAAGTTGCACAATCAGCTGCTAGTTTTTTAGGAACACAAATGGAAATTTAATCGAAACAAATATGTAACAAAATTGTAACATAAATGTAATAAAAAAATAATTTAAAAAGCTTGATAAATATTAATATTTATAGTATAAATATAGTAGTATGATTTAATAATCAACAAAGGAGGAGAAATGATATGGATATTAATAGTAAAGAGTTGCCAGCAGAGATAAATGTATGGACCAAAATTAAAAATTTTCTATTACAAGACATTGTAGTAACTATGACTCCAAAGCAAGAGAAAGTATTAAAAGAAGTGCATGATTTTTGGCATCAAGAAATAACTGGTAAAGATGTACATGACTTTTTATTCTATGATATAACTGGAGAAAAAGTTAAAAATTTTTTATTTCAAGAAATAAAAATAGTTGATAATGTTAAATTATAATAAGAATAACAAAATAATTGTAAAAGAATACTTGAAAAGTATTCTTTTTTGATATAAAATGTACTTGTTTAGGGAATACTAAACATATATTGATTTTGAGGAGGATTTTATATGTTAATTAAATTAGGAATTAATGGATTTGGTAGAATTGGAAATTTAAGCTTGCAAGCAGCATTAAATAAAGAGGAAGTAGAAGTAGTAGCAATAAATGATCCTTTTATTACAGCAGATTATATGGCTTATATGATTAAATATGATACTGTTCATGGTAAATTTGAAGGCGAAGTGTATGCAAAAGAGAATGCATTAGTTATAAATGGAAAAGAAATTAAAGTATATAATGAAATGGATCCAAAGAACATACCTTGGGGAGAAGATGGGGTAGAATATGTATTAGAATGTTCAGGAGTATTTACTACAATGGAGAAAGCACAAGCACATATAGATGCAGGGGCAAAAAAAGTAATAATTTCTGCACCTTCTAAAGATGCACCTATGTTTGTTATGGGGGTAAATAATGATAAATATGATCCAAGTATGAATATCATTTCTAATGCTTCTTGTACAACAAATTGCTTGGCACCACTTGCAAAAGTAATAAATGATAATTTTGGAATAAAAGATGGATTAATGACAACAGTTCATTCTATAACAGCTACACAAAAAACGGTTGACGGAGCTTCTAAAAAAGATTGGAGAGGTGGAAGAGCGGCATCAGCCAATATTATACCTTCTTCAACAGGTGCAGCTAAAGCTGTTGGAAAAGTTATACCAGAATTAAATGGAAAATTAACAGGAATGTCTTTTAGAGTACCTACAGTAGATGTTTCTGTAGTAGATTTGACATGTAATTTAGAAAAGCCAGCTACTTATGAAGAGATTTGTACAGCAGTAAAAAAAGCAACAGAAAATGAAATGAAAGGAATTATGGAATATGTAGACGAACCAGTTGTTTCTTCTGATTTTGTACATGATTCACATACATCTATATTTGATGCAACTGCAGGTATTGCATTAACAGATACTTTTGTAAAATTAGTTGCATGGTATGATAATGAATGGGGATACTCAAATAAACTTGTTGATTTGGCTATATATATTGCAAATAAGTAATGAGATTTGAAAAAGGATAGAGATATGTTCATGTCAGAGGTAGATTATGAAAAATATCCAAATATAGAACAAAAATGTAGATTTGAATTACAAAATATAGAGAGCGTGGCTAAAAACTTTAAAAATTGAAAGGATGATACTTGATGGATAAAAAGACTATACGTGATATAGATGTTAAAGGTAAAAGAGTTTTGGTTAGATGTGACTTTAATGTTCCTATAAAAGGAGAAGGAATAATTGCTGATGATACAAGAATACAAGCAGCACTTCCAACTATTAAATATTTAATGGAAGGTGGAGCAAAGGTTATACTTTGTTCACATTTAGGAAGACCAAAAGGTGAAGTAAAAAAAGAATTCTCATTAAGTCCTGTTGCAAAGAGACTTACAGAGTTATTAGAAATTCAAGTAAAATTGGCTGATGATATAACAGGAAATAGTGCAAAAGAATTATCAAGCAATATGAAAGATGGAGAAGTAATACTTTTAGAAAATGTAAGATTTGATGCTAGGGAAGAAAAAAATGAAGAAAGTATGTCTAAGGAATTAGCTGATTTATGTGATGGAATATATGTAAATGATGCATTTGGAACAGCACATAGAGCACATAGTTCAACAGAAGGTGTTTCTCATTTTGTAGAAACTTCTGTAGCTGGATTTCTTATGGAAAAGGAAATTAAGTTTTTAAATGGAATTTTAGAAAACCCAGAAAAGCCATTTTTAGCTATTTTAGGAGGAGCTAAAGTTTCAGATAAAATAGGTGTAATTGAAAATTTACTAAATAAAGTAGATGAAATTTTAATTGGTGGAGGAATGGCATATACATTTTTAAAAGCAAATGGAGCCGAAATTGGAGAATCACTTTGTGAAGAAGATAAAATAGAAGAAGCAAAAAATATTATGAAAAAAGCAGAAGAAGTAGGAGTGAAATTAGTACTTCCAATAGATACAGTAGTTGCACCAACATTAATAGTAAGTGATGAAGAAGAATTAGATAAAAAAGAAAAACAAAAACAATTTTTTAAGTTTTTAGAAGTATCTCATAATAAAACTGTACCTTCAAATCAAATACCTTCTAAGTGGCAAGGATGTGATATTGGTGAAAGAACAATAGAAATGTTTACACAAGAACTAAAAGATAAAAAAACAATATTATGGAATGGACCACTTGGAATTTGTGAATTAGAAAAATTTAGTGTAGGAACAGAAAAAATAGCAGAAGCAATAGCATCTGTAAAAGCTACATCTGTTGTAGGTGGAGGAGATTCTGTAGCAGCAATAAAGAAGTTAGGGCTTGAGGATAATTTTACTCATATTTCAACAGGTGGAGGAGCTTCTTTGGAATTATTAGAAGGTAAAGAATTACCAGGTGTAGCTTGTTTAGATAATAAATAAAAAAGAAAGGTAGAAATTAGATAGTGAGAAGAAAAGTAATTGCAGGAAATTGGAAAATGAATATGCTTCCAAATGAGGCAATGAGTTTTATAGAAAATCTTGCACCTAAAGTAAAAGAAGGACACAAGGAAGTAATTCTTTGTGTACCTTATATAGATTTATTTTATTCTTTATTAGCAGCTCAGCAGACGAATATAAAAATAGGGGCTCAAAATATGCATTTTGAAGATAAAGGAGCATATACTGGCGAAATATCTGGAGAGATGTTAGAAGCAATAAAAGTTGAATATGTTATAATAGGACATTCTGAAAGAAGACAATATTTTAACGAAACTGATGAGAGTGTTAATAAAAAAATAAAATCCGCATTAAATCATAACTTAAAGCCAATTGTATGTGTAGGAGAAACTTTAGAACAAAGAGAAATGGGAAAAGCTGAAGAAATTATTACTAATCAGGTAAAAAAGGCTTTGGATGGTTTAGAAACAAAAAGCTTAGAAAATGTGATAGTAGCTTATGAACCTATATGGGCAATAGGTACAGGAAAAACTGCTACAAAAGAAGATGCAAATAATAGTATAATAGCAATTAGAAAAGAAATAGAAAAGAATTATGGTAAAGATATAGCAGATAACATCATAATATTATATGGTGGAAGTGTAAATAAGGATAATGCTAACGAATTATTTAATATGTCTGATATAGATGGAGGATTAGTTGGAGGAGCAAGTCTAAAATTAGATGACTTTGAAAAGATTATAAATTATTAAGGAAATGGAGACATAAATAAGATGAATAGAAAACCTATAATGCTAATGATATTAGATGGATTTGGTGAAAATGAAAATGAAAAAGCCAATGCAATAAAAGCTGCTAAGACACCTAATATAGATAAACTAATGAAAACATGTCCGACTACTAGAATATTTACTAGTGGTTTAAATGTGGGACTTCCAGAAGGTCAAATGGGAAATTCTGAAGTTGGGCATACAAATATAGGAGCTGGTAGAATAGTTTATCAAGAACTAACAAGAATAACAAAAAATATAGAAGATGGAGATTTTTTTAGTATAAAAGAATTTTCCGAAGCAATAGAAAATTGTAAAAAAAATAATTCAAATCTTCATCTTATTGGATTGCTTTCTGATGGTGGAGTTCATAGTCATATACGCCATTTATATGCTCTTTTAGAATTAGCCAAAAGAAAAGATTTTGAAAATGTATATATTCACTGTTTTTTGGATGGAAGAGATACACCTCCAGCATCTGGAGAATCTTATGTAATAAAATTAGAAGAGAAAATAAAGGAAAAAGGTGTTGGAAAAATAGCAACAATTTCAGGAAGATTTTATGCTATGGATAGAGATAAAAGATGGGAAAGAATAAAAAAAGTATATGATGCATTAGTTAATGGAATAGGAGAAAAAGCTACATCTACAATTTCTGCCATAGAAAGTTCTTACCAAAAAGAAATATTTGATGAATTTGTTGTTCCAACAGTTATATGTAATGGAGATGAACCAGTAGCAAAAATACAAGATAAGGATTCTGTAATATTTTTTAATTTTAGACCAGATAGAGCAAGAGAAATTACTAGAACATTGGTGGATAAAGATTTTAAAGAATTTCAAACAAAAAAATTAAATTTATATTTTGTATGTTTTACAAAATATGATGAAACATTACCAAATGTAAATATAGCATTTAAACCAACTGTGCTTAATAATACATTTGGAGAATATATTTCAAATTGTGGTTTAACACAATTAAGAATAGCAGAAACTGAAAAGTATGCACATGTTACTTTTTTCTTTAATGGAGGAGAAGAAAAACAGTATAAAGGAGAAGATAGAATATTAATTCCATCACCTAAGGTTGAAACTTATGATTTAAAACCTGAAATGAGTGCTTACGAAGTAACGCAAAAGGTTATAGAAGCTATTGAAAGTAAAAAACATGATTGTATAATTTTAAATTATGCAAATCCAGATATGGTAGGGCATACTGGAAATTTTGAATCTACAGTAAATGCTATAGAAACTATTGATGAATGTGTAGGAAAAGTAATAGAAGCTTTTCAAAAAGAAAATGGAATTGCATTAATAACGGCGGACCATGGAAATGCAGAACAAATGATAGATTATAAAACAGGAGAACCACATACAGCACATACAACAAATCCAGTTCCACTAATATTAGTAGGAGTAGAAGGTATAAAATTAAAAGAAGGTAAATTGGCAGATTTAGCACCAACTATGTTAGAACTTATGGAACTTGAAAAACCAGAAGAAATGACAGGCGAAAGTTTAATAGAAAAATAACAGATAAGAAGGAAGTTGTAATGTATGATACAGCAAATTTAAAAAAAATATATTCAAAGATCCAAAAACAATTATATTATATGATACCAGAGAAATGGGATAGGATATATTTGTATGCATCTGTAAATGAAAAGATAAATAATTTGGAAACAGGAGAAATGTTTTTTTATTATTTTCCTAAGGGAATACTAAAGAAGAAACCCGTGAATGTATATGAGGTTCCAAATAGATTCAATTTTGCAGAAGATGAATATTTAGAAATGGTTGATGAATTATATTGTAGTATACAGGATTTAAAACAAGAGTTTATAAATACAAAAATGGCATTATGGTCTAATTTGACAATAAAAATAGAAGGATTTAAATTTATTATAGAATATAACTTTGATAATTTGAATGAATCCAAGTTTAATTCTAAACAAAGAGCTATTATATGGATATACAATAATTTAAAAATTCCAGTAGAAAGTATGAAAAAAGAAGATAGAGATGTTATTTTTGAATATTTAGAAGAAACAAAAAAAGTTAAACCAAATATAAAAATATATTCAGAAGCAATATATAAAAAACCTGTTAGAAATGTTATACAATATAAAAAAGAACAGGTATCATACATATACAAATCAAAAAAGGGAAATAAACTTAAGGATACTAATAATTTATATAAATTAAAGAAAGGAAGTTTTAGTAATGAAAGATTATTTAGGAATTGAAAGTGTTAAGGCATTGGAGGTATTAGACTCAAGAGGAAATCCAACAGTTCAAGTAGAAGTTGTAACAGAAGGAGGATTCTGTGGGGTTGCAATGGTTCCTTCAGGTGCATCAACTGGAAGTTTTGAGGCAGTAGAATTAAGGGATGGAGATAAAGAAAGATATTTAGGAAAAGGTGTATTAAAAGCAGTAGAAAATGTTAATAAAAAGATTTCAAAAGAATTAGAAGGAATGAATGTTTATGAGCAAGCTAAAATAGATAAGCTTTTAATAGATATAGATGGAACTGAAAATAAAGCAAAATTAGGCGCAAATGCTACATTAGGAGTATCTTTAGCAGTAGCAAAAGCAGCAGCTAATTCATTAGGATTAAGTTTATATAATTATATAGGTGGAGTTAATGCTAAAGAATTACCAGTTCCAATGATGAACATAATGAATGGTGGAAAACATGCAGATAGTAGTTTAAGTGTACAAGAATTTATGATTATGCCAGTTGGAGCAAAAACATTTAGTGAATGTATGAGAATGGGTGTAGAAGTATATCACAATTTAAAAAAAGTATTAAAATCAAAAGGATTATCAACTGGTGTTGGTGATGAAGGCGGATTTGCACCAATGGTAAATAGCGAAGAAGAAGCTATAGAATTAATTTTAGAAGCAATAAAACAAGCAGGATATGAACCTGGTAAAGATATATGTTTAGCATTAGATGTAGCAGCAACAGAAATGTATGATGAAGCTAAAAAAATAGGTAAAGATGGATATTATTTCTGGAAAACAGATGAATTTAAGACTAAAGATGAAATGGTAGACTTTATAGTTAATTTAGCTAATAAATATCCAATTATTTCTATAGAAGATGGGTTAGCAGAAGAAGATTGGGAATCATGGAAAAAGCTAACTGAAAAATTAGGAGATAAGGTACAATTAGTAGGAGATGACTTATTTGTAACTAATATTAAGAGATTACAAAAAGGAATTGACAATAAAATAGCAAATAGTATTTTAATAAAATTAAATCAAATAGGAACACTAACAGAAACATTAGATGCAATAGAATTAGCAAAAAGAAATGGATATACAGCTGTTGTATCACATAGAAGTGGTGAAACAGAAGATACAACATTAGCAGATGTAGCAGTAGCTACAAATGCAGGACAGATAAAAACAGGTGCTCCATGTAGAACAGATAGGGTTGCTAAATATAACAGATTACTAAATATTGAATCAGAATTAGAAGATATAGCAGTATTTAGAGGAAGAAAAGCAATAAAATAAAAAAAGCAGAGAATTTGAAGTGAACCCAAAAAATATCCAATTTTTTGGGTTCAGTACATTTTTTCTGATTTCTTTTTTAAAACAATTTTTTAAGTAGTTATTAGCTTCTTCTAGAGAATTAGCAACAAAATATAATTTCTATTTTTAGAATTTGCAAAACCTTCATCATAAATTTTATTAAGCATATTTAACAAAAAGAACAATCAATTTAGAATATATGGAAAAGATAATTAAAAGTTTAAAAAAATAACAAAAAACGGTAGAATTTTTTGAAAATTTGTGATATTATGATTAAGTATTAAATATTGGGGTATCGCCAAGCGGTAAGGCATCGGACTCTGACTCCGACATTTCCTGTGTTCGAATCACAGTACCCCAACCAAATTTACATTATACGAACAGGGATTGTTTATACAAAGATAAAACACCCCAAACATGTCGCAACTAGTTAGTTTGACTAGTTGTTTTGTTTTATTATGATTTAAATTAAAGGAAAATAGATGAAGAAAAGATATAGTGAATATGTAAGATATAAATATAATGATAAAGATGAATGGTTTGATCCGCAAATTGGATGGGATGTGCCATTATTTATAGAACCACAATTATTAAAAAATATTAATATACCAGAATTAGAAGATGGATATAAAAAAATAATAGAATATATATTGAATATTTTCAAAATATTAGATACAAGTGTAGATTATAAATTAAAAAGAAAAATGGTTGATTTTGAAGAAGTTAAAGAAGCAAATTTGGGATTTTCATATTGTAGCAATGAGGGAAGTGGACTAACAGGAGAAGCAGCTATAAAAGTTATGATAAAAATGAAAAAATTGTTGAAACAAGGTTTGTTTGATTTAGAACATTTTGAAAGTATTGTAATATTTGATGATAATATAAATTCTGATAGAATAACAGATATGATAATGTGCATATTAAAAAAAGATTTTATAAAATATAGTTTAAAGATTGCATACAAAAATAATTTTCCAATAGATAAATTTAAATTAAGAACTGAGTTTGATTTTGAAAAAATGAAATGGAAAAATGAGATAATAGAAATTCCATATATAATAAATGATAAAATGGAAAAAGTACCAGTTATTTTAGTACCAAAATGTATTTTAGTGAATGAAATTTATAGTGAGGGAGAAAATTTTATAGATTGGTTATATTCAAATAAAAGGGAATACTTAAATGAGAATTTTGAATATAGAACAAAGAAAAATTTATATAAACTTAAATGGAAAATAGCAGAGGAAATAGTTAATAATAATAGAAATAATTTGTTAAAAGAATTTTCGAAAATAGAAATTAAACCTTATAATTTAGAAGTAGATGAAAAATATTTAAATAATATATATGAATTAGCAAAGAAATTATATAAAAAAAACAGAAAATATTTCAATAAAATAAGAGTAAAAGATTATAATTTTGAATTAACAGAAATAGTAAAAATATTGATAGATGATTTAGAAAATCTTATAGAAAATAGAAAAGGATATAATACTTTATTTAGTGCGAAAAATAAATTTTTATCAGAGCCAAAAATTTCAAAACTAATCCATACAATATTAGAGTTAAGAATAAAAAACGGAAAATTTAATGTTCAATTATCTCCAGAAACAAATTCTGGATTTGCTACTGTGGATTTAAAAATATCAAAAGGAGAAGAAAAAATAATTATAGAAAACAAAGTATCTTCTAATCCAAAATTGCTAGATTGTCTTAATGAAGGAAAGCAATTACATAAATATATGGAATTAGAGGAATGTAAAGAAGCATATATAGTGGTATTTATAAATAAAGAAAAAGATATAGAAAAAATAAATGAATTACGTAAAAAGGCAACTAAATATAATAAAAAATATAATATACATGTAAAATACATTAAATGTATGTAAAAAAAGTTAGTATCTTGTAAATAGATACTAACTTTTTATCTAATAAGAAATTTCTTCAAAATTTCTATAACAGATGTACACAATTTTACTAAAGTAAAATTGGCATGCGAACAATTACGCGGGCTTTAAAATGTTATAAATATATAGGATGTCTAAAAAAGCCCGCTATTGTTCTATCATTATTTATTATTATACTTTTTTAATAAATATAATCTACTAATTCCAAAAGCTAATGCAATGATTACTACAAAAGCTATAATAGAAAATGAATTACTACCTGTTTGAGGAAGAGGTGTATTAGCTACAGTATTATCAACATTATTTTCTGGAACAGGTTCTTCTTTATCTGCTGTTACTTTAACTTTTGGAGATTCATTTGAAGAAACAGTTTTATCGTTACTATTATGAGTATAATCTATATCAACTTCATCATTTGTAGGAATAATTTTATCAAGAATTTCTACCTTGTAATTATCTTTTAATTTTAATTTATAACTTAAAGTAGCAGTTTCTTTTTCTTTTAATAGTTCTATTTTCCATGTAATACTATTATCTTTATCATTAATTTCTTGAGATACATTGCCTATATTAGGAGAAGCAACATATTCAAAATTAAAATTATCAATTATTTCTTGTGGAAAATAATCTTTTATAACGATATTTTGAATAGCATTATCTACTTTAGTAGGTTTTATTATTTCATATATTGTGTTAGTAATATGATTTTCTATATCTGATTCATTAATATAAAATAAATTACCAATAAATGGATTCTTTTCAGTTCCAAATATTTCTTCTGCTAATGCTTTATATGTTTTTCCAGTTGTAGGTTCTGTTTTTATATCATCTAAATTAACTAAAGAAGAAATAATATTAATACCAGAATCTGCAATTTCTTTTAACTTAGCCTTAGTTTTGGTTGCAACTTCGCCAGAATAAGTTTGTGTTGGACCACCAACAGCAGTATTTGGAACAGCATCTGTTAAAATAACCATAAATTTATCTGAATTAGTATCTTTTTTAAAATTTTGATTAGCCAATGTAATTCCAGCATCTAAGTTAGTTCTTGGTCCTAAGTCATCAGAAAGTATTGAATCAAGTGCAGAATTTATATCTGTTGTAGAAGTACTTAAATTTAGACGTAATTTTGCATCATTTATAGTACCTTCTGTTTCACCTTGTGAAGCATCTAAACTTGAGAAACTTACAACACCTATTTGAATATTAGAATCTAATTCATGAAGCTTTTTCACCAATTTTTTTGCAGAATTTATAATTGATTGTCTATTACTATTGGTACTATAAGAATTATCTACAACGAAAAATACTTCCACTGGTTTAGTTGTTTCTTCAATATCTTTAATATTTTTAATAGTTAACTCTAATGTAACAGATTTTTCTTCTGCATTAAAATTAACAATTTTCTTTTCAAAAATTCCCATATCACCTAAATTAATATTACAAACTGTTTCATCAACTACCTCTAATTTTGTATTAGTATAAGTAGCAGCATTAACTGTTGTTGTAATACATAAAATCATTACGAACAAAAGTATAATACTAAAAACTTTTTTCATTAAAAATCATCTCCTTAAATAAAATATATTCTGTAAATAATTTTAATACAAATATATTAAAATTACAAGTAGTATATTAGCAAATTAATAAGTTTTACTAGTTATTATATAAAAAATATGATATTATATATATTATTAGTAAAAAGGTGAGATTTATGAGTAAGATATTAAATAAGGTTAATGATCCTAATGATTTAAAAAAACTTACTAAGGAAGAGAAAGTAAAATTAGCATCAGAAATAAGGAAACTTTTAGTTGATACTGTTTCAGAAACAGGGGGACATTTAGCTTCAAATTTAGGAATTGTTGAACTTACAATTGCACTTCATAGTGTATTAAATACACCACAAGATAAAATAATTTGGGATGTTGGGCATCAGACTTATGTTCATAAAATTTTAACAGGAAGAAAGGATAGAATTACTACTTTAAGAAAATTGAATGGACTTTCTGGATTTCCAAAAACTGTAGAATCTGAATATGATGCTTTTGAAACGGGTCATAGTAGTACATCTGTTTCTGCTGCATTAGGCTTTGCAAGAGCAAGAGATATATTAAAAGAAAAGTATAATGTTGTAGCAGTAATAGGAGATGGAGCTTTAACAGGTGGAATGGCATTAGAGGCATTAAATGATGCTGGATGTAGTAATACTAATTTAATAGTAATTTTAAATGATAATGAAATGAGTATATCAAAGAATGTTGGAGGAATTTCTACTTTTTTAACAAGATTGAGAACACGAAAATTATATAATAAATCAAATAAATATGTAAAAAAGGTTATAAGAAAAATACCTATTGTAGGAAAACCAACAATAAGGTTAGTAAGAAAAATAAAATATAGTATAAAACAACTTGTAATATCTAATATGTTATTTGAAGATTTAGGATTTAAATATTTAGGACCAGTAGATGGGCATAATATAGAAAATTTAGAGGAAATAATAAATAAAGCCAAAGATTTGCAAGGTCCAATATTAATACATGTATTAACTAAGAAAGGAAAAGGCTATAAGATAGCAGAAACTAATCCAGATAAATTTCATGCAATAAGTAGTTTTGACATAAAAACAGGAAAACCAAAAAAAGCAAAGAAAAATGACTATTCTAAAATATTTGGAAATAAATTGATAGAACTTGCAAGTAAAAATGAAAGAATAGTAGCTGTAACTGCAGCAATGAAAGACGGAACAGGCCTTACAAAATTTAAGGAAATGTTTCCGAATAGGTTTTTTGATGTTGGAATAGCAGAACAACATGCATTAACTATGTCTGCTGGAATGGCAAAACAAGGATTAATTCCAGTTATTCCTATTTATTCATCATTTTATCAAAGAGGATACGATCAAGTAATTCATGATATATGTATGCAAAATCTACATGTTATAATGTGTGTGGATAGAGCTGGAATTGTGGGAAATGATGGAGAAACACATCAAGGAATATATGATTTAGCATTTTTTAATATTGTTCCAAACCTAACGATTATGGCACCAAAAGATTTTAAAGAATTAGAGAACATGTTAGAATATGCAATAAAACTTAATTCACCAGTTGTAATAAGATATCCTAGAGGTGGAGAATCTAAAGAAAAATTTAATAAATATGAAGAATTAAAAAAGGGAAAAGCAGAAATATTAAAAAGAGGAAATGACTTAACTATTATAGCAATAGGAAAAATGGTAGCAAAAGCTCAAACTATTGCAAAAAAACTGGAAGAAGATGAAATAAATGTAGAAGTTATAAATGCTAGATTTTTAAAACCTTTTGATGAAAATATAGTTATAACATCTTTAGAAAAAACTAAAAAATGTATAACAATAGAAGATGGAATTATAAAAGGAGGACTAGCAAGTAATGTAATAGAAATTATACAAAAGAACAAGTTGAAAAATATAGAATTTAAGGAATTTGGATATCCAGATAAATTTATAGAACATGGAGCAGTAGAAGAGTTAGAAAAAAGATATGGATTAGATGTTGATAATATTATAGATTATATTAAATTTGGAAACAAAACAAATATACTAAAATAATTGTGAAAAGGATTGTAGTATGAGGAAAGAGGAATTTTTAAAAAAATACACAAAACATGAAGATAAAATTTTAGTATCGAAATTATTTGATAAAATAAAATCAGTTGATACAAAAAATATAATAGACCATACATGCTTTTTGGATGGATATCAGAGGAAAATTTTAGAAGAAATATTAAATAAATTACATTATCAAAATTATATATTCTATGGAGGATATAAAGATGCAGAAAGAAAAATATTAATAATATATCCACAAAAATTAGAAGGATATATAAAAAGTAATTTAAATAAAGTATTTAGTACAATAGTAACTGTGCTAAACATTAAATTACCAAATGAATTAAAAGGTAAATATAAACACAGAGATTATTTGGGTGGAATTTTGAAATTAGGAGTTAAAAGAGAAAAAATAGGAGATATATTAGTAGAAGAAGATAGTGCAGATATTATAATAGATAAAGACATAGAAAAATTTTTATTGAATGAAATGAAAAATTTAACTAGATTTGCAAAATCAGATATAGATATAAAAAGTATAGAAAATCTAAAAAGTGTAGAGATAAAAACAGAAAAAATTGAAATTATAGTTATGCAAGAAAGATTGGATAGTGTTGTTGCAGAAATTTTAAAGTGTTCTAGAACTAATGCAAATAAGATAATAGAAGATGAAAGGATATTTATTAATTATGAAAATATAGTTAAGAGTTCTAAAATATTAAAGCAAGGAGATATGCTAACCATAAGAGGGAAAGGGAAATATAAAATAGGAGAAATTATAAATAATACAAAAAAAGGAAAATTAGTAATAGAAATAGAAAAATATGTATAAACAAACATAAAAGAAAGGCAAGTGAGAAAGATGGAAAGAATTATTTTACATGTTGATGTTAATAATGCTTTTTTATCATGGACAGCAGTAGAAATGTTAAAAAATGGTTCTAAATTAGATATTAGAACTATACCTTCTATTATTGGAGGAGATGAAGCTAAAAGGAAAGGAATTGTTTTAGCTAAAAGCAATATTGCAAAACAATTGGGAATAAAAACAGCAGATCCTATTTACTTTGCCAAAAAGAAATGTCCTAACTTGCAAATATATAGAAGTGATTTTAAGATATATAGAAAATATTCTGATGCATTATATACATTATTATTAGACTATACAGATAAAATAGAAAGATTTTCGATAGATGAGTGCTTTTTAGATTTAACAGGCTATATTCCAAAAGGTAAAACAGTTTTTGATATAGCAAAGGAAATAAACTATAAAGTTAAAAGTATATATGGATTTACTGTAAATATAGGAATTTCAAATAATAAAGTTTTAGCAAAAATGGCGTCTGATTTTGAGAAACCAGATAAAATTCATACATTATTTGTAAATGAAATTGAACAAAAAATGTGGAAAATGCATATATCTGAACTTTTTTTAGTAGGTAAGAATAGTGTTCCAAAATTAGAAAGACTTGGCATAAAAACAATAGGAGATCTTGCAAAATTTGATGAAAGAAGAATAATAAAATTATTTGGAAAATATGGAAAAACTATTAGAGATTTTGCTAATGGAAAAGATGATTCACCAGTTAATTATGAAAAAGAAGAACCAAAAGGTATAGGAAATTCTATAACTTTACCATATAATGTATCTAATATAGAAAAATTAGAAGAAGTATTGTTAGAATTATGTGAGCAAGTAGGATATAGATTAAGAAAACATAATCTTTTAGCCAGTGTTGTTAATGTACAATTAAAAACAAGTGACTTTAAAGTTAAATCGCATCAGAGAAAAATGGATAGACCGACTAACAGTACAAAATTAATATTTAATGAAGCAAAAAGGTTATTAAAAGAAGTGTATAAAAATGATTTTATACGTTTAATAGGTATTAGAGTAGATAACTTATCTAGTAAAAATGAATTACAATTGTCAATATTTGATAACAAAGATGAAAAAAAACAAGAAAAATTGGATGCAGTCTTAGATAAAATAAAGGATAAATATGGATATGATAAAATAAAAAGAGGTGGAGGAAATATTTAAAAAAGAAATAAACTTGCACTAAATAATACATTGTGATAAAATAGCGTTGTTAAAAGAAAGTGGGGTTTTAGAATTGGATGGGGTTACTGAATTACTAAAAAAATATAATCAAAAAAATTTAATTGAATTTTTTAATATTTTAAACGAAAAAGAAAAAACAATTTTAGAAAATCAAATAAAAAATATTGACTTTGAACAAATGATGGAATTGTATAATAATACTAAAAAACAGGTAACTTTCGAAGAAAAAAGTATAGAACATATAGAATATAAAGATAAATCTAAACTAACTAATGAAGAAAAGGAAGAATTGGATAGTATAGGAAAAGAAATTATAAAAAATGGAAAATATGCTGTAGTTACAATGGCAGGAGGTCAAGGAACGAGATTAGGTCATAGTGGACCAAAAGGAACATTAGAAATAAAAGTTAATTCTGGTAAAAAATATTTATTTCAAATTATAGTTGAATCATTGCAAAGAGCTAATGAAAAATATAATAGTAATATTCCATGGTATATTATGACTAGTAGAGAAAATAATAAAGATACATTAAATTTTTTAGAAGAGCATAATTATTTTGGATATGACAAAAATAATGTAAAGTTATTTATACAAGGAGAATTACCATTAGTTGATGTTGAAGGAAATTTAGTTATAGGAAAAGATAAGAAAATTAAAGAAGCAGCTGATGGAAATGGTGGAATATATGAAGCAATGTCAAAAGGTCATATTTTAGAGGATATGCAAGAAAAAGAAATTGAATGGATTTTTGTTGGTGGAATTGATAATATTTTATTAAATATAGTTGATCCTACCCTTTTAGGGCTTACAGTAAAAGAAAAAAATTTAATAGCTTCAAAATCTATAGTAAAAAGAGAACCAAAGGAAAAAGCAGGAGTATTTTGTAAAATAAATGGAAAGCCAAAGGTAATAGAATATACAGAATTACCAGATGAATTAGCAGAACAAGTTAATGAAAATGGAGAATTAGTATTTGCAGAATTAAATATATTAAGCCATTTATATAATATAAATGTATTAAAAGATTTAGCTAATATAAAATTAAAATATCATACAGCATTTAAGAAAAGTGATTATTTAGACAAAGATGGAAAATATATAGAAGTAAATGAACCAAATGTATATAAATTTGAAGCATTTATATTTGATGCTTTCGAAAGATATGAAAATATGAGTATACTTAGAGTAAAAAGAGAGGATGAATTTGCTCCTATAAAAAATAAAACAGGAGAAGATAGTCCAGAAACAGCAATAAAGTTATATAATGAAAAATTTAAAATAGGGAGTGAAGTGTAATGGAAAATATTACAGCATTAATAATGGCAGCAGGTGTTGACAACAGAATGAAATCAAAAAAATCTAAATTAGCGCAAGAAATTTATGGTAAATCAGTTATAAAAAGAGTAGTAGAAGCAGTAAGAAAAACAGGTATAGAAGATATAGCAGTTATAGTTGGTGAAAACAAAAAAGAAATAGAAGAAATTTTAAAAGATGAAGTACAATATGTACATCAAGAACAATGTTTAGGTACAGGTCATGCGATAATGCAGGCAAGTGAATATTTAAAATCTAAACAAGGTAGAGTATTAATATTAAATGGAAATATTCCTTTAATAGAAGCAGATACAATAAAGAAAGTAGTAGAAAAAACTATTACAGAAAATCATGCAGCTTGTATACTAACAGGAATATTAAATGATCCAACAGGATATGGAAGAATTATAAGAAAAGAAAATCAAATATATGAAATAATAGAAGATAAAGAAGCAAATGAGGCAGAAAAAAGAGTATTAGAAGTAAATGCAGGTGTATATTGTTTTGATATTAAAGAATTATTAGATATAATTAACAAGTTACAACAAAGTAGTATAGGGTTATATTATCTTACAGATGTAATAAAAATGATGAACACAAAAGGTTTAAGTACAACTGGAGTTTTAGTACAAGATAATACAGAAATATTAAGTTTAAATACAAAAGTTCAATTAGAAATGTTAACAAGAATATTAAGAATAAAAATTAATACAAAGTTAATGAATAAGGGTGTAACAATAGAAGATACAAATACAACATATATATATGATGATGTAGAAATAGGAATGGATACAATAATTTATCCAAATACTACAATAAAATCAGGAGTTGTAATAGGTGAAAATTGCAAAATAGGTCCAAATGCATATATAAGAGAAGGTTGTAAATTAGCTGATAATGTAAAAGTAGGAAGTTTTGTGGAAATAAAGAAAGCAATAGTAGGCGAAGGATCTAAAATACCACATTTATCTTATATGGGAGATTGTGAAATTGGAACAAAATGCAATATAGGTTGTGGAACTATAACATGTAATTATGATGGAACAAATAAGAGTAAAACAATTATAGGAGATAATGCTTTTATAGGTTCAAATGTAAATTTAGTAGCACCAGTAAAAATAGGAAATAATGTATTTATAGCAGCAGGTTCAACAATAACAGAAGATGTACAAGATTATGCATTAGCAATAGCAAGAGAAAGACAAACAAATAAAGAAAACTGGAATAAAAACTAAATTTTTAAGAAAAAAATAAATAGAAGAATTTTAAATTTTCTATTTATTTTTTTAATTTTAGCATATATAATAATATAGAAGATTTTGAAAGGATGATATAAATGAATTTAGCAAACAAATTAACTATATTTAGAATGATATTAGTACCTGTAATAGTTATAATTCCATTCTTAAATATTGAAGGAAGTTTTTTAGGGATACCTATTACATATTTAATAATAGACTTAATATTTATAATAGCATCAATAACAGATAAATTGGATGGATATATTGCAAGAAGCAGAAACCAAATTACAACATTTGGTAAATTTTTAGATCCAATAGCAGATAAAATACTTGTTCTTTCTGCAATGATGTTATTAGTAGAGTTTGGAAAATTGCCAGCATGGATTCCAATTATAGTAGTAACAAGAGAATTTGTAGTTTCTGGATATAGATTAATTGCAGTAGAAAAAAATGGAAAAGTTATTGCAGCTAATTTTTGGGGAAAATTAAAAACAGTAACACAAATGGTGGCAATTGTGTTAGCATTTATAGATATTAATAAGTTTGGAGCAATATTTAATGGAAGATTAGAAGGAACGGAATTTGTTATTAATATGTTAGTTACAATATTAATGAGTGTTTCCGTTGTAGCAACTATATTTTCAGGATGGGAATATATAAAAGACGGAAAAGATTTGTTTAAAGAATAAACTTATACATAAAAATAAGAAAGGAAGATTTTACTTATGGAATATACACAAGCTAAAAAAAGGGTAGAGGAATTAAGACCATTATTGCAATATTATACACAAAAGTATTTTGATGATGAACAGGTCGTTAGTGATTATGAATATGACATGTTAATGAGAGAATTAAAACAGATAGAAGCGGAATATCCAGATTTAGTAACAAAAGATTCTCCAACGCAAAAAGTAGGGAGTAGTATAAAAAAGGGATTTAATAAAATTACTCATGAAGTACCATTACAAAGTTTGCAAGATGTGTTTACTTTTGCAGAAGTCGAAGATTTTGATAAAAGGATGAGGAAAATTGCAGAAGAAAATGAAACAGAATTAGAGTATGTTGTAGAAACAAAGATTGATGGATTATCTGCAGCATTAGAATATAAAGAAGGAAAATTTATTATTGGTGCTACACGTGGAGATGGATTGGTTGGAGAAGATGTAACGAAAAATTTAGCAACAATAAAAACTATACCAAAACAGTTGAAAGAGAATATTAATATAACTGTAAGAGGAGAAGTATTTATAAGTAAAAAGGACTTTGAAAAATTAAATGAAAATAGGTTAATGGAAGAAGAAGAATTGTTTGCAAATGCTAGAAATGCTGCAGCAGGTTCTTTACGACAATTGGATAGCAAAATTACATCCAAGAGGCCTTTAGATATTTATATATTTAATGTACAAAAATCTGATGATATAAAGTTTAAAACCCATTATGAAAGTTTATTATATATGGAAAAATTGGGATTTAATGTTAATCCAATAAAAATTTTATGTAAAAATATTACAGAAGTATTAGAAGCAATAAAAAAGATAGGAGACGATAGAGAAAAATTAGATTTTGGTATAGATGGAGCAGTTGTAAAAGTAAATAATTTAGAATTAAGAGAAAAAATAGGAACAACATATAAAACTCCAAAATGGGCTGTTGCATATAAGTATCCACCAGAGAAAAAGCAAACATTATTAAAAGATATTACATTTCAAGTTGGTAGAACAGGAGCAATAACTCCAATGGCAATATTAGAACCAGTTATTGTTGCTGGGTCAAAAATTTCGAAAACAACATTACACAATGAAGATTATGTAAGAGAAAGAGATATTAAAGTTGGAGATGTTGTAGTAATACAAAAGGCTGGAGATGTTATACCAGAAGTGGTTGAAGTGGTTAAGAAAAAAAGAACTGGTGAAGAAAAGGATTTTGTAATGCCAGAAATATGCCCAGTATGTGGTGCACCAGCTATAAGAGAAGAAGGAGAAGCGGTTCTATATTGTATGGGAGTGGAATGTCCGGCAAAATTATATAGAAGTATTATACATTTTGCTTCTAAGGATGCTATGGATATAGAAGGATTGGGAGATGCTTTAATTTCTGAATTTATAGATAGAGGATATATAAAAAATATAGCTGATATTTATAATTTGACTTTTGAACAAATTGCATCATTAAAGAAAAATGGAAAAAAATTTGCTCAAAATCTAATAGATGCAATAGAAGCGAGCAAACATAGAGATTTATATAGATTAATCAATTCATTAGGGATTAGACATGTAGGTGTAAAACTAGCTAAATCGTTAACTAAAAATTATAAAACTATAGATAAATTGATGAAAGCATCAGTAGAAACATTAAGCATGAAAGATGATATTGGTATTATTACAGCTAAAAGTATATATGAATTTTTTAGACAAGAGCAAACTAAAGATTTAATATATAGACTAAAAGAAGCAGGTGTTAATATGAGTGTAATAGAAACAGAGGAAAGTGGAGATTTGAGGTTCGAAGGTCAAACATTTGTATTAACAGGAACATTAGAAAATTACTCAAGAGGAGAAGCTTCAGAAATAATAGAAAAATTTGGAGGAAAAACTTCTAACTCTGTTTCTAAGAAAACTAAGTATGTGTTGGCAGGTGAAGATTCAGGAAGTAAATTGACCAAAGCAAGAGAATTGGGAGTACAAATATTAAATGAACAAGAATTTATGGAAATGATAAAATAATATATAAAAGGATGGAAGGAAAAGTATGGATGGTAAGTATGACTTTGAGCAATTTAAGAAAAATTTAGATGATGGTTATCAGATATATTTTACTTATGTAAGGAATAGATATTTATTATATAGAACAGCAGAGAATTGTTATACACAAAAATTATTAACAGATAATCCAAAGAATCCACAACCAAGACATAGTATGATAACATTTAAAAGAATTAAAGAAATGTTTCCTTATATGGAGGAATTAGAATATAAAGTAGGGATTTTGGAGTAATGTTTGAAAAGAGGATAGGTATATGAATATATTTAATAATATAAATGATAATATAAAAGTATATGCATTTGTAGGACCATCTGGTACAGGTAAAAGTTATAGAGCACAAATGGTGGCTAATGAAAATAATATTAGTTATATTATAGATGATGGACTTTTAATTAGAGGTAACGATGTTATAGCAGGTGAAAGTGCAAAAAAAGCACCAACAAAAATAGAAACAGTAAAAAAAGCTATATTTATAGATGAAAAGGAAAAGCAAGAAATGAGAAAAGCTATAAAAAAATACAAACCAGATTCTATACTTATACTTGGAACTTCAGATGGAATGATATTAAAAATAGCAGAAAACTTAGGTTTAACAAAACCAGAAAAAACTATTTATATAAATGATGTAGCAACAGAAGAAGA
>CAUWNG010000031.1:0-25014 GCA_963560005.1 uncultured Clostridia bacterium | reverse complement strand
AATATGTAAGAAATGTTATTAATAAAAAGTAAATAAAAACTTATGAGTCAGAAGGAATATCTTCTGACTCATAAATTTTAGTATAACTTCCATCAAAGATAGTATTTTGCTCATCTCGTAAAGGAATGTCTAAAGTTATTGTCTCACAAAAGTGCTGGTCTAAATTATTTACTATATTTATATTAAAAGATAGAGAACCTTCAATAGAATAAAGGGGAATTTTACATCTTTTTAACAAGCTACCATTATAAATTAAAGGTTCAGAGTAATTTGTAACAACATAATTTTTCTTAATATTAGAATTAATAAAACTTAAAGTTAAAGGTATTGATAAAGAAGTGGTATTTTGTGGCTTAGTAAAATCAATATCTTGTGAATTAGAATATAATTCATAATCTAATCTATTGTCAATTTTATTTTTTTCTATAATTGAAAAATTACCAAAATCTTTAGTACATTTAAAATACAGATTAGGATTTCCAATTTCAAAATTATTAAATTTAATATTATCTATATATAATTGTTTGATTGTATATAAATTGCTATTATCTGTTATAGTAACACTTTCATTTGAAGATGTATTTACATTCTTTATTATATTATTTATACTTAAATATATAGCTATATCAGTAAATTGATGTACATTTAAATTCCATTTGGAATTACTAGTATTATTGTTAGTTGCAGAAGCATTGCTATATAAATATATTTTTTTTATGGAAAATATATTTTGAGATATAGAATTTAAATTAGAATTTTTAGATACTTTTATATATTTATTTAAAGCAAAAAAGATAACAGAAAATAAACAAATAAGAATTATAATAAAGAAAATAAATTTAGATATTTTTATAGATTTTTTTATATCTTTCTTATCTTTTGTTTCCATAACATTCTCCTAAACATATAATTCAATAAAAATATATCATAAAATTTTAGAAAATGCAAATAATAAAAACATGTAAAAAAGCTATATTTTTAATAAAAATAGAAGTATAAACATATAAATTAATAATAAAAGACGTTTTTTAAAGAAATTCAAATTTGAAAAACTAATTTATATATGCTAATATATAAATACATTAAATAAATATATCCCTGCATAGTGCGTGTAGACTGGAATTTTAGAACCAACAAAGATTAAAAGGGAGTCCGCCTTTGAATGTGGCGTGTAAGCTTATACATTTTGCGTAATAAGAAACCCAAAAGCATTCAACAAGACACCCACCTGTGCAAACAGGTCCTTAAAATTTCAATCATCTTACGGCTAAAGTGGGGAATTTTTTTTGACATAAATATTTTAATCTGATAAAATAATAAATATTAAAATTATTTAGGAGATTAAAGTGACTATTAAAGAAGCTATTAAATTTGGAACTAATTTATTAAAAGAAAATAAAGTAGATGATTATAATATTAAAGTAAAAATTTTAATATCTTTTATTACAGGAATAAAGAAAGATATTTTAATAAATTATGAAGATATGGAAATTTCAGATAAAGATTTAGATAAGTATATTTATAATTTAAATAAAATAGTAAATGGAGTTCCAATTCAATATATTACTAAAAAACAAGAGTTTATGGGACTTGATTTTTTTGTGGATTCAAATGTATTAATACCACAACCAGATACAGAAATTTTAGTAGAAGAAGTATTGAAAATATCTAAATTATTAAATAAAAAGATAAATGTTTTGGATTTATGTACAGGTAGTGGAGCAATAGCAGTATCACTTGCAAAGTATATAAAAGATGTAAATATTATTGCTACAGATATAAGTGAAGATGCAATAAAAATAGCAAAAAAGAATGCTATTAATAATGGTGTAGAAGATAAAATAAGATTTATAATTTCAGATATGTTTGAAAACATACAAAATAAATTTGATATAATTGTTTCTAATCCGCCTTATATAGAGACTAAAGAAATAGAAAAACTTAGTAAAGAAGTTAGAAACGAACCAATAATAGCTCTTGATGGAGGAAATGAAGGAATAAAATTTTATAAAATTATAGCAAATAATTATGATGATTTTTTAAATATTGATGGATATTTATTATTAGAAATTGGTTACAATCAAGGAGAAATTGTAAGTAAATTATTTAAAAACAGTCAAATAAAAAAAGATTTATCCCAAAATGATAGAGTAATATTAGTAAAAAAGGAATGAGAAAGTATGTCTTTTTCTAGTGAAGTAAAAGAGGAGTTAAGTAAATTAGCAAATTTGGCTAATAAAGGATTAGTTAAATCTGAATTTTTAGGATATTTATTAACAAGCAATATAAATGTATTAAGGAGAAAAATAAGATATTCAACAGAGAACGAATATAACATAAATCGTTTTAGTAAATTATTAAATAACTTAAAAATTACCAATCATAGTATAGATATTATAGGTAAAAATTTTGTTATAGAATTTTCCAGAGTAAATGTTGAAGAGATAAGATTTGAAAATAAAATATATATAAACAGTATGGAATTAGGAAATTTTTTAAGTGAAGATGAGTTATTAGAAAAAGCGTTAGTTAGAGGAGCGTTTTTGGGAAGCGGATCTGTAAATAATCCAAATAGTGAATATCATTTAGAAATAAAATTTTCTAATATTCAAAATGCAAAATTTATTTTATCTATACTTGAAAAGTATAGAATAAATTTTAAAGAGTTACAGAAAAAAACAAATTATTCTATATATACTAAAGACGGAGAAGAAATTTCTAAATTTCTAGCTTTTATAGGTGCAAATAATTCTGTATTAAAATTTGAAGATATACGTGTATATAGAGATGTAAAAAATAATGTCAACAGGAAGGTAAATTGTGAAACAGCAAATTTAAATAAAACAATAACAGCAGCATTAAAACAAATAGAAGCAATTAAACAATTAAAGAAAACAGGGGAATATGATAAATTACCAGATAATTTAAAAGAAGTAGCAGAGATAAGATTAAAAAATCCAGAAGCGTCATTACAAGAGATAGGAAAAATGTTAAAAGAACCAATTGGAAAATCAGGTGTAAACCATAGATTAAAAGCAATAGAAGACAAGGCAGATAATAGTTGAAATTATCTGTCTTTTAATATATAATCGTAGCAAAAGATAATAATTTATTATAATTAAATTTGTAATAGGTGAAAGGAATAATTATAAAAATGAAAGAAGTAGGAATATATGTACATATACCATTTTGCAAACAAAAATGTTATTATTGTGATTTTACATCTTTTGCAGATAAAAATAATTTAATAAATGAGTATATTAAATGGTTAAAATATGAATTAAAAGAAGTTGGAGAAGGAAATAGATTAGATTATGAAAATAAATTAGATGATTTAGTACTAGTAAAAACAATATATATTGGTGGTGGAACTCCTTCTTTTATAGAGAGTAAATATATTGTTGAAATAATAAAAACAATTAAAGAAAATTTTAATGTATATAAAGAAGCGGAAATAACAATAGAAATAAATCCAGGAACTGTAGATAAAAATAAGCTTAATGATTATTATAAATGTGGAATAAATAGATTAAGTATAGGGCTGCAAGAAACCAATAATACATTACTAAAAGAGATAGGAAGAATACATACCTATGAAGAATTTAAAAATACATATAATTTAGCAAAAAATGTAGGGTTTACAAATATTAATATTGATTTAATGTTAGGTTTGCCAAATCAAAGTGTTTTGGATTTAGAAAACTCTATAAATAAAATTATAGAATTAGATCCTAAACATATTTCTGTTTATTCTTTAATATTAGAAGAAAATACAGTCTTAAAAAATAAAGTAGATAAAGGTATACTTACATTGCCAGATGATGAAATAGAAAGAAAAATGTATTATACTGTAAAAAATATGTTAGAAAGTAATGGATATATACATTATGAAATTTCAAATTTTGCTAAAAAAGGGTTTGAATCAAAACATAATTTGGATTGTTGGAATCAAAAAGAATATATGGGATTTGGAGTTGCTGCACATTCATATACAAATAATGTACGATTTTCAAATATAGAAAGTATAGAGGAATATATAAATAATTTTAAAAAGAATAAGGAAGAAGATAATTTGATATTTCATGAAAAGCAAAATAAAGAAAGTCAAATGAAAGAATATATGATGTTAGGTCTTAGAAAAATTGAAGGCGTAAATATACAACAATTTAAAAATAAATTTGTCGAAAATCCTATATTTGTTTTTAGAAAGGAAATAGAAAAACTTGTAAATGAAAAGTTATTAGAAGTAGATGGGAATTATATTAAACTAACAAAAAAGGGATTAGATTTAGCAAATTTAGTTTGGGAAGAGTTTGTATAATAGAAAGAAAGGATAAGCTATGTCAGAAGTAAAATGGACAAACGAACAATTACAAGCAATAAATGAAAAGGGAAATAATATTTTAGTTGCTGCTGCAGCAGGTAGTGGTAAAACAGCTGTTTTGGTAGAAAGAATAATAAATAAAGTAATAAATGAAAAGATGGATATAGATAAAATACTAGTTGTAACATTTACTAATGCGGCAGCAAGTGAAATGAGAGAAAGAATATTGGAAGCAATATACAAAGAATTAGAAGAAAATCCATTAAATTATCACTTACAAAAACAAATAATTTTATTAAATAAATCGAGCATAAGTACTATACATTCATTTTGTTTAGATGTAATAAGAAATAATTTTTATGAGGTAGATGTTTCCTCAAATTTTAGAATTGCAGATACAGCAGAAAACGATTTACTAAAATATGATGTGTTAGATGATTTGTTTGAAGAAAAATATAATAATAACGATAGAAGTTTTCTAAATTTAATAGAAACTTATACAGATTATAGAAGTGATGATAAATTAAAAGAGTTAATATTAAATATTTATAAGTTTATTCAAAGTAGTCCATTTCCTGAAAAGTGGATAGAAGAAAAAGTAAGTCAATTTAAAAATAGTGATAGTAGGGATTTTTCGGAAACTATATGGGGAAAAGTAATATTAAGTACATTAAAAGATAAAATAGAAGAGTCTATAATTAAGTTAAAAAAAGTAAGTAATGATACTGCAAAATTCATAGAACTTTTTAAATTTACTTCAATATTAAATGAAGATATTATTAATTTAGAAAATATTATTAATAATATACATTCATGGGATTATACTTTTAATATTATAAGGAATTTTAAATGGAAGAATTGGCCAATAGATAAAAAAGTAACCATAGAATTAAAAGATAAAGCAAAAGATGTGAGAAACAAAATAAAAAAAGAATTAAATGGTGAATTCGACAAATATATGCTGTATAATTCGGAAGAGGCATTAAAATACATTAATAATATGTATTATACGTTAAACTGTTTAAAGGAGCTTGTTAAGGAATTTTCAAAAAAATTTAGTGAAAGAAAAAAAGAAAAAAACATAATAGATTTTAATGATATTGAACATTTAGCCTTAAAAATTTTGCTAAAGGAAGAAAATGGAAGGTATATAGAGTCAGATGTAGCTAAGAAATACAAAGAAAAGTTTGAAGAAATAGATATAGATGAGTATCAAGATAGTAATTTAGTACAAGAATATATCAAGAAATAATAACATATTCATGGTAGGAGATGTAAAACAAAGTATATATAAGTTTAGACAAGCTAGACCAGAATTATTTTTAGAAAAATATGAAAAATATTCATTAAAAATAGAACAAAAAGAAGATGAAAACTTAAAAATACAATTATTTAAAAATTTTAGAAGCAGGAAAAATATATTAGATATAACTAATTTAGTATTTAAAAATATAATGAGTAAAAAAATTGGAGATATAGAGTATAATGAAAATGAATATCTAAATTATGGAGCAAATTATCCGGAACCAGAAGAAAAGAATTTTAAGTATGCAGGAAAAGCGGAGTTACACATAATAGATTTAAAAGAAAATGATGAAATAACAGCATATAAAGATGAAATTGAAGAAAATGATGAAGAACAAGAAAGAATAGAAGATGATGTTATAGAAGCTAAATTCGTAGCAAAAAAAATACAAGAAATAATGAATAGCGGATATATGGTTTATGATAGAAAAAAAGGTTATAGAAAAATAAAATATAAAGATATTGTTATTTTGTTAAGAGCGACTTCTACATTGGCACCTATATTTGAAAAAGAACTTGCAGATTTAGATTTACCTGTTTTTAGTGATTCGTCAGCAGAATATTTGAATTCAGTAGAAATTCAAACAATTATGTGCATACTTAAAGTAATAGACAATCCTTTACAAGATATTCCTTTAGTAACTGTTTTAAGATCAACAATAGGAAAGTTTACAGATAATGATTTAATAGAAATACGTTTAGTAGATAGGAACTGTAATTTTTACGAAGCTTTGTTAAAATCAAGAATAAATGCAAAAGGAAATTTAAAGAATAAAATTGAAAATATTTTAGATAAATTAGAAAAGTGGAGGGAAGAAAAAGAATATAAAACACTAGATGAACTTATTTGGCAAATATATATAGATACAGGTTATTATAATTATGTTGGACTATTGCCTAATGGAGCTTTAAGGCAAGCTAATTTAAAAATATTGTTTGAAAAGGCTAAACAATATGAAAGTGCAAGCTTTAAAGGGTTATTTAATTTTATTAATTTTATAGATAAATTGAATGGCAATAATGGAGATATGGCTTCTGCTAAATTGATAGGCGAAAATGAAGATGTTATTAGAATAATGAGTATTCATAAAAGTAAAGGACTCGAATTTCCAATTGTGTTTTTATGTGCATCTCAAAAATCTTTTAATATGAAGGACTTAAATGAAAATATTTTGTTACATCAAGATATAGGATTTGGTCCAACTTTTATAGATATAGATAATAAGATAAAATTTAATACATTAGCAAAAGAAGCTATAAAAATAAAAACAAAAGAAGAAATTATTTCAGAAGAAGAAAGAATTTTATATGTAGCTTTAACACGTGCAAAAGAAAAATTAATTATTACAGGAAGAAAGAAAGATTTATCTAAGGATTTTATCAAAAAACAAGAAGAATTAGAATTATATACACAGGATAAAGAAAGGATAGATAGCAAAGTAGTAAAAAAAGCAAAATCATATTTAGATTGGATAATGCTTGTATATTTATTTAATAAAGATAATATTTCAGATATAATGGAATTATATGAATATAATAAAGATGACTTAATAAAAAAGTTAATAAAAAAGGAAGAGATAGAAAATAATATCAATTGGAAAAAAGTAATAGAGGATGAAGCTGAAAAATTAAAAAACCAAGAAGAAATAGAAAGTATTTCAAAAATTTTGGATTGGAAATATAAATATCAAGATGAAACAATTATTCCAACTAAAACTTCTGTTACAAAAATTAAAGAACTAAAAAATGAAAATGTTATTAATATAGATGATATATTAAATTATAACAAAGAAATAAAATTAGAAGCAGAAGCTAGTTTTATAAAACAAGAAGAGAAAATATCTAGTAGCAAAAAAGGAAGTTTAATTCATTTGTGTTTACAAAAAATAGATGAAAGGCAAGAGTATAATATAGAAAGTTTAGAAAAATTAGTACATGAACTAGTTTTTAATGAAATAATAACAGAAAAAGAAGCGGAAAGTATAGATATAAATATTTTGGATAAATATGTAAAATCTGAATTGTTTGAAGAATTGAAGAAAGCTAAAAAAATATATAAAGAACAGCCATTTTATATAAATGTACCTATTAAAGAATTATATAATAATATTGATGATTCACAGGAAAATATATTAATACAAGGTATAATAGATTTGTTTTTTATAAATGATAATGATGAACTAATTTTAATAGATTATAAAACAGACTATGTAGAAGAGGGTAGAGAGATTGAAATAAAGGAAAAATATAAGGTACAATTAGAATTATATAAAGAAGCACTTGAAAAATCTTTTAATAAAAAAGTAAGTAGAGTACAACTATATTTAGCAAGATTGCGGAAGTTTAATATAAATTTAAAGAAGGGAGAAAAAATGCGATTAGATAAGTTCTTAAAAGTTTCTAGAGTAATAAAAAGAAGAACAATTGCAAATGAAGCAGCAGATAATGGAAGAATAAGTGTAAATGGAAAAATAGCAAAGCCAAGTTATGAAGTAAAAGTTGGAGATATTGTAGAAATTAAATTTGGAGATAAAATATCAAAATTTGAAATTATTAAAATCCCAGAAAAACAAATACCTAGTATGGAAGAAATGATAAAAATAATATAAAAAGTTGGTACTAATTGTACCAACTTTTTAATAATAAATCATATAATCTATATCTGGGAAAATACAATCTTTTTCGCAAATATCATTTAAAAATTCTTCATCAATCTTATTATTAAATATGTCATTATATAGTTTAGTAAATCTTCCAATATGATCTTTAATTCTTTTTTTTGCATAATCGACCATTGTTCCATTAGTTATAATAAATAACCAATCACTACTTTGTGCTAAAAGTAATTCTCTTGCACATTGATTTAATGCTTTACGAATCAATTCTTTTTTTTCATTAGGAAAAACATGACATAATTCTACCATTCTATCTCCAGCAACATGCAAATGTTTATGTACATAGTCGTTAGTATGATTAAGCCAAACTTCACTATATCCATTTGCCCCCCAACTAGATCTACAAGGAGTAGATACTTGCATTAATGGATATTTATCTATATATTCACCAGGTGTGATTAATTTATAGTTACATTTGTCATAATATATTTTTTTAAATAAAACATATAACCAATTTGGACCTTCATACCACCAATGACCAAATAATTCTGCATCATAAGGGCATAAAATAATTGGAGGATTAGTCATAAAAGGAGCTAAATGAGAAATTTGTTTTTCTCTACTGTCAAAAAAGTGCCCAGCTTGCTTTTCAACTGAATCTTCTGCCCATTGCAAGTTATAATAATCTTTATTGCAATCTTTACCAGTAATTCTATAATATTTTATTCCAGTGTGTACTCTTGCACCATTGCAAGCAATATATGGTTTTATATAATCATAAGGGGCATCATAGCCAATATCTCTATAAAATTCTCTATAATTAAAGTCACCAGGATAACCATTTATAGAACTCCATACTTGCCTTGAAGATTCAATATCACGTCCAAATGCAATTATTCCTCCTTCAGAAACTATTGGTGCATAAGTACCGTAAATAGGAGTAGGATTTGCATATAAAATACCATGAGATTCAGTTATTATATATTCAATTCCAAATTCTTTTAAATATTTATCTGCTTCTGGAATATAACCACATTCTGGAAGCCATATACCACGAGGCTTTTTACCAAAATATTTTTCGTAAGTTTGTACACCTATTGCAATTTGAGCTTTAACAGTTTTTTCATTTACATATAATATTGGAAAATAACCATGAGTAGCTCCACAAGTAATTATTTCTAATACACCAATATCTTGAAAGTGTTTAAATCCAGATATTAGATTACATTTATAAATATCTTTAAAAATATGTAAATCACTTGAATATCTATCAAAATAATAATGTGCTAGTCTGTTTAAGTCTTTATTATCTTTAGTTCTTTCTATTTCTTTTTTAGCAAGTTCAATATGTGTATTTAAATATTTTATATATCTTTTTTGTAACAATTTATTGTCTAACATATTAAGAAGAGGGGGAGTAAGTGACATTGTAATTCTAAAATCAACTTTTTCCTCCTCTAATTTTTTGAAATTTGTAAGAAGTGGTATATATGTTTCTGAAATAGCTTCATATAACCATTGTTCTTCTAAATAATTTTCACTTTCTGGATGATGTATAAATGGTAAATGTGCATGTAAAACAAAACTTACATATCCTTTTTCTTTTGACATAGTAATTAAACTCCTTCATGTTTTATTTAAATACAGAAGAATTAGGTGTACCATTAACCTTATCTTCTAAAATTTCGTTTTTATACATTTCTGAATATAAATTATAGATATGATTTATTTTATTCATAAATACTAAAGAACCTATATCTTTATTTTCAAAGTGATTTGTTTTTGTATTTTTGAAAAATATTGTTCTATTAATATTATCAAATAGAATGTGATCATTAGGAGCATCCATTTTATTTGATGAAGTAATAGAAACATAAGGATTATTTGAGTTAACAAATTTTCTAATTAATTCAATTGAATATTTACAATTACTATCATTAATATGTAAATACCAACTATTTGCATAATCATTCACTTCAACTTCAAAAGAATAATTCATGCTTTCATTTTTTACAATAAGGAAAGGTCTTGTATTATTTAAAAAGTTTTCACCGTAATTTTTCTTTAAGATATCAATATCTGCATTAGAAATATCCCAATAAACAAATAAAATAGAGGGGGTTTGAGCTAAAACTTTTACTATTGTTTGATTATAACTGTAAGGTAAATCATAATATTCTAAATTAGTTTTAACATTATTTTTAGGAGAATCCTCTTTTTTGGTAGAATTTTTTTTAGAGTTAGTTCTCTTAGTTATTTTTTTATTAGTTTTATTCATTACTAATAATTCATCAGTTTTTTTTACTGAATCTGATGAAGAGGTGCTTTTTTTAGATTTAGAGTTAGATTTTCTTGAGCGTTTATTAGTATTATTTATTTTTTTATCCTCTTTTTTAACTACTTTTTCTTTTGATTTATTTGCCATTTTTCCCTCCACTTAACTAAGAACAATTTTATTTTATTATATACTATATCAAAAGTAAAATAAATTCAAGAGAAAAGTGAATAATTATTAAAAAAATTATCAAAAAATGTTTACATTTGTAAAAAAAATGTATACAATAGTGGTGATAAACAAAAGTAAAAAGGAAGGGGAACCAATAATGAGAATTTTGATGTTGACATGGGAATATCCACCAAGAATTGTTGGAGGTATTGCTAGAGTAGTACATGATTTATCAAAAAGATTAATAAAAGATGGGCATGATGTTACAGTTGTTACATATAGGGATGGTAATTTGCCAGAATATGAAAATGATAAGGGAGTTAATGTATATAGAGTAGAAAACTATATGATTAGGTCAAATAATTTTATAGATTGGATATTACAATTAAACTTTAATATGGTTTCTAAAGTAGCAGAAATAATTAATAAAGAGGGCAAATTCGATGTAATACATGCTCATGATTGGTTGGTTGCTACTTCTGCCAAGACAATAAAGCAAGCCTATAGTATTCCATTAGTAGCTACAATACATGCAACAGAAGCAGGAAGAAATTCTGGTATACATGATGATACACAAAGGTACATAAATGATATAGAATGGTTATTGACTTATGAAGCAACTGAAGTTATAGTAAATAGTAATTTTATGAAAAGTCATATACAAGGATTATTTGGAATACCATTTGACAAAATAAATGTTATACCTAATGGAATAAATTTAACTAACTTTAATGGTGTAGAAAGAGATTATGAATTTAGAAGACAATATGCTATGGATAATGAAAAAATAATACTTTATGTTGGTAGATTAGTATATGAAAAGGGAGTACAACATTTAATATCTGCTATGCCTAAAATTTTAAATGGATATAATGATGCTAAGTTAATAATAGCTGGAAAAGGCGGAATGTTAGATGAGTTAAGAATGCAGGCAGACAGAATGGGACTTTCTCAAAAAGTGTATTTTACAGGATATTTAAACTCAAAGCAAGTTCAAAAAATATATAAATGTGCTGATGTTGCAGTATTCCCTAGTACTTATGAACCTTTTGGAATTGTTGCATTAGAGGGAATGTTGGCTGGAGTACCAACAGTTGTATCTGATGTTGGAGGATTAAATGAAATTGTAGATCATGGAGTTAATGGAATGAAAAGTTATGCAGGAAATCCAAATTCAATTGCAGATTCAGTATTAGCATTATTATATGACAAACAATTAGCAAGCAATGTTGCTAAACAAGCAAAAACAAAAGTAAGAGAAAATTTTAATTGGACTAAAATTGCTCAAGATACACATTATACTTATGAAAAAGCAATTTGTAAAACTGTTGCTGAGAGACAAAAAGAACAAATTACACAAGAAAATGCAAAGAAAGCAAGCAAAGCAAAAAACAATGAAACAGAAATTACAAAGTTACTTAGTTTTAAAAAGAAGCATGCGTATGCATAATGGAGGATATTATGAATGTATATGATACAGCAAATAGATTGGCACAAGAAATTAGACAATCTGAAGAATATATAAAATATAAAAAAAGAAAAGATGAAATTTCAAAAGATCCAAATTTGAAAAAAGAAGTGGAAGAATTTGAAAAATTAAGATATGAAGTACAATTGTTAGAATATACAGGAGAGAAAAAGGATGAAGAAAAAAATAAAAAATTAGAAGCAATGTACAAAGTATTAGTTGAAAAATCTGTTATAAAAGAGTATTTTGATTTAGAAGTGAAATTTAATATAATGATAGCGGATGTAAACAAAATAATAGCAGAGTCTATAAAGGATGTTTTATAATTAGGTTTTAAAGTATGGCAAGATATAAATTCTTTATATCTTGCTTAATTTTTAAAATAAGTACAGGAGTAAAAATGGAATATATTAGTATAGTAATAATATTATTATTTATAATATTAATAAAATATGCACTGAGAATAAAGTTAAGAGATATTAAAAAAATAAAAGAGATAGGATATAACAAAGAATTAAATGATATAGCAAATAAATTACCAGAAAATAGTGAAATATGTAAAGATATATTAAATATAATTGGAAATAAAACAGTAAAAATTAAAGAAGAAAACGATATAAAATCTAGTTTTTATATTGTAGCTACCAATAGTATCATAATAGCAAATATAAAAGATACATTTACAAGAGTGCAAACTATTGCACATGAATGTTTACATTCTTTACAAGACAAAAGAACCTTAATGTTTAATTTTGTTTTTTCAAATATTTATTTAATATATTTTGTAATTATATCTATATTAACTATTTTAAAAATAGTTAAATATCCATTAGTACATATATGTATGTTAATGTTTATAAGTTTTATATATTATATAGTAAGAAGTTATTTAGAAATTGAAGCAATGACTAAAGCTAAATATTTAGCAAAAGAATATATAGAAAGTAAAGATATATTAAAACGAGAAGAAATAAATAAGATAATAGAGGGATATACAAATTTAAATGATATAGGAATAAAATTTACATGTTTTATGCTTGCTTTTAATACAATGATAAAATTACTAATTTATTGTATAATAGTAGCATTTATATATTAAATATTTAATGTTCAGACTAAAGAAATAAAAAATGGTCATCTACAGAATATGAATAAAATAAGAAATTCTAAATTAATACTTGACAATTATATAAAAATTAGTATATAATTATTAGCATAGTTGTATAAGAAAAACAAAAATAAGGAAAAGTAAGATAAAGGTTATTTACAGAGAGGATTAGTTAATAGCTGAGAGCTAATCTAAACAAACATATTTGAAAAACCACCTTATTGTTTCTAGTTAAAAGCTAGACGTTTAACTTGCGTTAAAAGTATAAATAAAGAAAAATTAAGGATGGAACCGTGTATATATAAGCACTCCTAACATGTTTGTGTTAGGGGTGCTTTTTTAACATAGTTTTATGAATAAAAAGAAGGGAGATTTTTTATGATTAATATTGAATTGAAGGATGGTTCAAAAATTCAAGTTGAAGAAGGATTATCTATCTTAGAAATTGCTAAAAATATAAGTGAAGGGTTAGCAAGAAAAGCAATGGTAGGAGTTATTGACGGAGAAGTTAAAGACTTAAGAGAAAAAATTAATAAAGATTGTAAATTAGAAATAAAAAGTTTTGATGATTTAGAAGGTAAGAAAGCATATTGGCATACATCTTCTCATATTATGGCTCAAGCTATAAAGAGGTTATACCCAAATACAAAATTGACAATAGGACCTTCTATTGATAATGGTTTTTATTATGATTTTGATGTAGAAAAACCATTTTCTGAAGAAGATCTTCAAAAAATAGAAGAAGAAATGAAAAAAATAATAAAAGAAGACTTAAAATTAGAAAAATATACACTTCCAAGAGAAGAAGCTATAAAATTTATGAAAGAAAAGGAAGAACCATATAAGGTAGAGCTTATAGAGGAATTACCAGAAAATGAAGAAATTTCATTCTATAAACAAGGTGAATTTACAGATCTTTGTGCAGGCCCACATGTTGGTAGTACAGGAGAAATAAAAGCTATAAAATTACTAAGTTCATCTGCTTCATATTGGAGGGGTGATGAAAATAAACAAACATTACAAAGAATTTATGGTATATCTTTTCCAAAAGCTAGTATGTTAGAAGATTATTTAAATATGTTGGAAGAAGCTAAAAAAAGAGATCATAAAAAATTAGGAAAAGAATTAGAATTGTTTATGATAGCAAAAGAAGGTCCTGGCTTTCCATTCTTTTTACCTAAAGGAATGGCATTAAGAAATGTTTTAGAAGACTTTTGGAGAAAAAAACATGTATTAAATGATTATATAGAAGTAAAAACACCATTAGTATTAAATGAAGAATTATGGCACAGGTCAGGACATTGGGATCATTACAAAGATAATATGTATACTACAAAAATAGATGAAATGGATTATGCATTAAAACCAATGAATTGTCCTGGAGGAATGTTAGTATATAAAAGCAAAATGCATTCTTATAGAGATTTCCCAATAAGAATGGGAGAGTTAGGATTGGTTCATAGACATGAAAAATCTGGAGAATTAAATGGTTTGTTTAGAGTAAGATGTTTTACACAAGATGATGCTCATATTTTCTGCTTGCCAGAACAAATTGAATCAGAAATAATTAATCTAATACATTTAATTAATGAAGTATATAGTATATTTGGTTTTACTTACACTGTTGAACTTTCAACAAGACCAGAAAATTCTATGGGCTCAGATGAAGCATGGGAATTAGCAGAATCATCACTAAAAAAAGCCTTAGAAGATGAAAATATGGAATATAAAATTAATGAAGGTGATGGAGCATTCTATGGACCTAAAATTGATTTTCATATTAAAGATTGTTTAGGAAGAGAATGGCAATGTGGAACTATACAATTAGATTTTCAAATGCCAGAAAGATTTGATTTAACATATATTGGTGAAGATGGAGAAAAACATAGACCAGTAATGCTTCATAGAGTTATATTTGGAAGTATAGAAAGATTTATAGGAATATTAATTGAACATTATGCAGGTGCTTTTCCAACATGGCTTGCACCAGTTCAAGTAAAAGTATTGCCTATTGCAGATGCACATATAGATTATGCTAAAAAAATAAAAGGCATATTTGAAAACAAAGGAATTAGAGTAGAGATAGATCAAAGACAAGAAAAAATAGGATATAAAATTCGTGAAGCTCAACTACAAAAAGTACCATATATGTTGATTTTAGGAGATAAAGAATTGGAATCTGATAAAGTAGGAGTTCGTTCAAGAACAGAAGGTGATATCGGACAAATGGAAATAGATGAATTTATATCTATAATTGAAGAAGAAGTAAAAAATTATAAATAAAATTATGGAGTTTGTAAATGATTAAAAGTCTTTTACAAACTCTATTTAAATTTGATACATGAATTTCTTGTATGGATATAGAAATTATGATATACTTATTAAAGATATAGAAAATGTTAGAACTTAATATGCACTTGAGGAAGGAATGAGATATAAATGAGAAAAAAAACAAAGGACAATTTAAAACAATTAGATGAAAAACTAGAATATATAGGATTAGACTTAGAAAATATACCAGAGTTTATATACAATTATGTACCTTTAAAATATAAACCACCAAGAGGATATAATGTATCTGAATATATAGTATATAAATATATTAATATTTCGGATATTCAAATATTAATTACTCCAACAGATAGATTAGAAGATGTAACAAAAAAATATGATTTAGCATCACCTTTATTTACATATTTTGAGCAAAATGATGAAGAAGATATAGAAAAATATAATACTTTTTTAAATATGGTAAAAGTGCTTAATTTAGAAAAATTAAAAGAAGTAGAAAAAGAACAAGAAATATTAAATAAAAAAGTTCCATATCAATTAAGTTATAAAAACAATTATATATGGCAAATATATTATTCGGAGTTAGCAGATAAATATTTTATGCTAGTTTCAACTAAAGAAATGAATAATACAGGTTTATTTTATTTACTAAAAAAGCAAATTGAAAATAGAAACAGTAGAAAAAAAGAATATATTTATGCTCCAATAAGTTATGCAGAATATTCAGGACAATATTTAAGCAAATCACAAATATCAGATTTAGAAAATTATTTATGGTTCTTTACAAAAGATTGGCCAAAAATTTATGAACTTTATGATAAAAAAGGTGGTCTAAAGTTAAAGATAGTTGGTTATACGAATATATATGAAAAAGTAAAAAGTATTTATTCACTTGAATTTAAAAATAGGGAAAATGCATTAGAATTTTATAAATTGTTAAAGGCATTATTCATATTATCTACAGGTTTACCAGAAGATTATAAATTTTTAACAAAAATAAGCAATAAAGGTTTAATTGAATTCTATTTTGGAGAAAAAAAAATAGAATATATGAATTTGTCAAAATTTATAAATGAACAAGTTTTTAATAAATATGATGAAATAAATAAAAGAAAAATAGATTTAATAGAACTTAAAAATAAAATTAAAGAACTTAAAGAAATATCAGAAAAGCAAACAGAGGAATATTTATTAAAACAAAGGCAGATTGCTACATTTTTGGAATGTAAAAAAACTTTTTTAGGAAAGCTTAAATATTATTTTGGAGGTAGAAAGTCTAAAAACAAATCAGAAGTATTTAAAGTTAAACCAAAAGAAGAGAAAAAAGAAAATAAAATTGAAGTAAAAGAAGAACAAATTATTAAGAAAGAACAATACACAATAGAAGATTTAATAGGGATTTGTGGTAAGTTGGATAAGGAAAATCAAGAAATAAAGAATTTAAAACTTGATATAAAAGCATTAGAACTTAAAGCTATAAATATGAAAAGTAAAATAAAAAATGCTAATATATACATAAATGAAATAGAAATGCATAAAAGAAGTATTTTTGAATTTTGGAAATTTAGTAATAAAGATGAGTTACCTAGTTTAAATGAAGGTGAAGAAGAGGGAGAAAAATTAAAAGAAAAGATAGGCAAAAAATTTTCTTTTGAAGAAGATATAGAAGAGTTTGGGCAAAAAATGGATGAACTTCAAAGAAGAAAGTTATCTAAAAATGAGACTGATGCTGTTTTTTCTACAAAACAGGTTTTAGAAACTATAAAAATTTTAAATAAAAAAAATAGTAATGATTTAAACAAAGAAGACATGGCAATAATAGAGAAACAATTAAACAAGTTAGAGCATGATTTTGAAAATAATATTGAAGTGATAAATGTAAAGGACTTTGATATATTTGGGGGAATGTCTGAAGATAAAACCAAAATTAAAGAAATTAAAAATAAAAAACATAGAGAAATTGAAAAAGATAAGTATAAAATTTTAAATATTTCTTCTAATACAGAACTAAGTATTTATATTGATAATTTAAGAAAATATATAAATTTGATTAAAGAGTCATTACAAAAAATTTCTACACCTATAGAACTTCCTATATATTTGGCAAAAAATGATGAAATTGATTTAAATGGATTTAATATATTTAATCTTAATCCTAAAGAAGAAATATACAGTAAAATAAAAGAAAATGAAGGAATCAAAAATATATTTTTATATAAAATAAATATGAAGGAAAATTCTTCAATGTTATTTTTTACCAATATAATGTTTTATGATAACTTTAATAAAACTTTACCAATAGGAATGGATTTAAGTAGCAATGTTTTGATAGATTTGGATAGGTTCGAATTAAATATAAATAACAAAGGAGACTTTTACGTAAATTATTTGGAAGATGAGTTTACCAATAAAGTGATTAAAATAAACTTTGCTGAATATGAAATTAATGAAGTTGCCAAAGAATAAAAAATATTTAAAATTGACTTAATATATAGATTAATGTTATAATAATATAAAAATTTAAAGGAGTGTAAAAAATGATCAAAGAGATATTAAAGTATGGACTCTTAATAATACTATTGGCAGAAATCTTTGGTTGGGCTCCAATCCTAAAACTAATATTTTGGTTGGGAGTAGCATATTTAGGTTTTTCACTGTTAGAACGGATCTTCAAGAATTGGTAAAGAGGTAGTTAAAAGCTACCTCTTTACAATTGGTACCGATGGTGGGACTCGAACCCACATGGTTTCCCGCCAGATTTTGAGTCTGGTGCGTCTGCCAGTTCCGCCACATCGGCATATTTCAATATAATTAATATAATAACAAAAAAAAATAAAAATATCAATAGATTTATAATAAAAAATATGAATTTTTTGTGAATTATATTGACTTGTTATATATCGTTACATATAATAAAATGATAGTTTACATATAAATAGTGTGTTTTGAAAATAAAAAGGAGGAAGTAAAGTGATACGAATATTAGCAAATTTAAGAAAATCATGGATATCAGTTATTGCTATAATTGTACTTTTATGTGTTCAAGCAATTGCAGACTTGAGTTTACCAGATTATACTTCAAAAATAGTAAATATAGGTATTCAACAAGGAGGAGTCGAAAACTCATCTCCAGAAGTAATTAGAAAAAGTAGTATGGATGATGTATTATTATTTACAGAAGAGGATGAACAAATATTAAATTCTTATACTTTAATTTCAAAGGAAAATTTAGATGAGAAAGATTATGAGAAGTATCTAAAAAAATATCCAGAATTAAAAAATCAAAAATTATACATAATTAATAAATTAGATGAAGAAAGTCAAAATGAGCTAAATAACATTATATCTAAGCCACTTATGATAGCATATAATTTAAGTTATGGAGAAACAGAGAAAAATATAAAAAATAAAATATTAGAAAATATTCCAAAAGAATATAGAACACAATTAGAAAACAAAACAGCTTTAGAAATATTAAAAAGTAATGGAAAAGAAATAGAACATGATTTATTAAATGATGCAGAGGAACAAATTAACAAATTACCAGATAGTATGTTAACACAAGCAGCAGTTACAGCAGTAAAAGAAGAATATAAACAAATTGGAATTGACTTAGAAAAATATCAAAATAATTATATTGTATTAGCAGGAATTCAAATGCTAGGGGTTGCATTTATTAGTGTTATAACTGCAGTATTAATTATGCTATTATCTTCTAGAGTTGCTGCTAAATTAGGAAGAACTTTAAGAGACAAAGTATTTAAAAAAGTTCTTAATTTTTCTACAGGGGAGTTTAAACAATTTTCAACAGCATCATTAATTACACGTAGTACTAATGATGTTCAACAAATACAAATGTTAATTACAATATTATTTAGGGTAGTAATTTATGCTCCTATAATGGGAATTGGTGGATTCCTAAAGGTATTAACTACAAGCAATAATACAATGTCATGGATTATAGGTGTGGCAATTTTTGGAGTTTTATTTGTAGTAATGAACTTATTTATAATTGCAATGCCTAAATTCAAAAAATTGCAGAACCTAATAGATAAATTGAACTTAGTATCACGTGAAATTTTAACGGGATTACCTGTTATACGTGCATTTAATAAAGAAAAAGCAGAAGAATCAAGATTTGAAAATGCTAATAAAAATTTGATGAAAACAAATATTTTTGTGAATAGAGCAATGAGCTTAATGATGCCTATATTGATGCTAATTATGAATGGAGTAACATTATTAATTATTTGGGTAGGTGGAAAAAATGTTGATTCTGGAATAATGCAAGTAGGAGACATGATGGCATTTATGCAATATACAATGCAAGTTATAATGTCATTCTTAATGATTTCTATGGTTTCTATAATGCTTCCAAGAGCAAGTGTTTCAGCTAAGCGTATAAATGAAGTTTTGGATACAAAATTAAGTATAAAGGATCCAAAAAATCCTAAGCAGTTTGATGATACAAAAAAAGGATTAGTTGAATTCAAAAATGTTAGTTTCAAATATCCAGATGCAGATGAATATATGTTAACAAATATTAATTTTACAGCGAAACCAGGAGAAACTACTGCTATTATAGGAAGTACAGGAAGTGGTAAGTCTACAGTAATAAATTTAATACCACGTTTATATGATGTATCTGAAGGAGAACTATTGGTTGATGGAGTTAATGTAAAGGATGTAAGACAAAAAGAGTTAAGAGAAAAAATTGGTTTTGTACCTCAAAAAGGTGTTCTTTTCTCTGGAACAATTGAAACTAATATAAAATATAGTAACGAAAACATGAGCAATGATAAAATGATAGAAGCTGCTCAAATTGCACAAGCAGAAGAATTTATAGAACAAAAAGATGATAAATATAATTCGGAAATTGCACAAGGAGGAAATAACGTTTCTGGGGGACAAAAACAACGTTTATCAATTGCAAGAGCTATTGCGGTAGATCCAGAAATTCTTATATTTGATGATAGCTTTTCAGCACTTGATTATAAAACAGATGTAACACTAAGAACAGAACTTGCAAAAAGAACAGAAAATAAAACTGTAATAATTGTAGCACAAAGAATTAATACAATATTACATGCAGAACAAATTATTGTTTTGGATGATGGAAAGATTGTAGGAAAAGGTACACATGAAGAACTTATGAAGAATTGCGAAGTTTATAAACAAATTGCACTATCACAACTTTCAAAGGAGGAATTAGAAAATGGGAAAGAATAATATAAAACCTCCAATGGAGTCTCGGAGGAAAAGCTAAAGATTTTAAAGGAACAACTAAAAAACTAATAAAAAATTATTTGTCTAAATATAAAATTTCTCTAATTATAGTAATAATATTTGCAATAGGAAGTACTATATTTACTATAGTTGGACCTAAGATACTTGGTAATGCAACAACAGAAATTTTTAATGGATTGATTAGTAAATTATCAGGAGCAACAGGAATAGATTTTGGGAAAATTGCAGGAATATTAATAACATTACTTATATTATATTTTACAAGTACATTATTTTCAATAATACAGGGTTTTACAATGACAAATGTTTCACAAAAATTAACTTACAACATTAGAAATGATATTGCAAAAAAAATAAATAAATTACCAATGAATTATTTTGATAAAAGGACAAATGGTGAAGTACTATCTGTTATTACAAATGACATAGATACTTTATCTCAAAATTTAAATCAAAGTATAACACAAATTATAACAGCAATATGTACTATAATTGGTGTATTAATTATGATGTTATCTATAAGTGTTACAATGACAATAGTATCTTTAATAATTTTGCCATTATCAGCTATATTAGTTAGATTTATTGTAAAAAAGTCACAAAAATATTTTAAAAAGCAACAAGATTTTTTAGGACATGTAAATGGTCAAGTAGAAGAAATATATGGTGGGCATAGCATAGTTAAGGTATTTAATGGAGAAGAAAAAGCTTTAGAAGCATTTGAAAAAATGAATAAGGAATTGTATCATTCAGCATGGAGATCTCAATTTCTATCTGGATTAATGCATCCAGTGATGAATTTTATTGGAAACATAGGATATGTTGTAATTGCAATTTTAGGAGGATATTTAGCAGTACAAGGTAGAATTACTGTTGGTAATATTCAATCATTTATACAATATAACAGACAATTTGTTCAACCAATAAACCAAATTGCACAAATTTCTGGAACATTACAATCTATGGTGGCAGCAGCAGAAAGAGTATTTGAATTTTTAGAAGAAGATGAAGAAGCAAAATCAATAGAAAATGCAGTAAGTACTAAAGAATTAAGTGGTAATGTTACTTTTGAACATGTTAAATTTGGATATAATCCAGATAAAATGATAATAAAAGATTTTAATGCAGAAATACGTGATGGGCAAAAAATAGCCATTGTAGGTCCAACAGGGGCAGGAAAAACAACAATGGTAAAATTATTAATGAGATTTTATGATGTAAATAGTGGAAAAATATTAATAGATGGTCACAATATAAAAGATTTTGACAGAGGAGAAATGCGTAGATTATTTGGAATGGTCTTACAAGATACTTGGCTTTTTAGTGGAACAATAAAAGATAATATTAGATATGGAAAGCCAGAAGCAACAGATGGAGAAGTAGTGGAAGCAGCACAAGCAGCACATGTTCACCATTTTATAAAAACTTTACCTAATGGGTATGATATGATTTTAAATGAAGAATCAAGTAATATTTCTCAAGGGCAAAAGCAATTACTTACAATAGCAAGAGTAATTTTAACAGATCCAAAAATATTAATATTAGATGAAGCTACAAGTTCTATTGATACTAGAACAGAACAACAAATTCAATCTGCAATGGATAATTTGATGAAAGGTAGAACAAGTTTTATTATAGCCCATAGGTTATCAACAATAAAGAATGCAGATTTAATACTTGTAATGAATAATGGAGATATAGTAGAGCAAGGAACACATGATGAATTATTAGAAAAAAATGGGTTTTATTCTAGTCTCTATAATTCACAATTTCAAGAAGCAGAAGAGTAAATAATTTTAAAAAATTATTAAGATGTTAAATTAATATTGTATTTTCTCTCCTTTATGTATATAATTGATATTATACATAAAGGAGAGATTTTTATATGGACTATAATATAACAATATATTTTTCATTATTCATTATATATGCTATAGTTGGTTGGATAATGGAAATAATAACTAAATTGATTTTTGAAAGGAAATTAGGAGATAGAGGATTTTTAATAGGCCCTTATTGTCCTATATATGGATGTCGGAGCTATAATTATAACTCTTTTATTAACTAGATTTTATTCACAACCAGTATTATTATTTGTTATGGCAATACTTGTATGTGGTATATTAGAATATTTTACAAGTTATATAATGGAAAAAATATTTAATGCTAGATGGTGGGATTATAGCAATAGTAAATTCAATATAAATGGTAGGATATGTTTAGAAACTATAGTACCATTTGGAATATTAGGGTTAATAATTATATATGTTACAAATCCTATATTATTAAAATTTTTATTAAATTTAAATCAAGATTTTCTTAATGTAATAGCTACAATAATAGGAGGAGTATTTATTTTAGACGTTATAGTATCATTTAAAATAATATCTAAAGTAAAAGTGGCTACCAAAAATATAAGTAAAGAGAATGTAAAAGACAATACAGAAGAAATAACTGCTAAAGTAAAAGAAGTATTAAGAAGTGGTTCGTTTTTTAGTAGAAGACTTATTAATGCTTTTCCAGATTTAAAAACAAGACTTATGGAAAAAAGAGATGAAATAGTTGAAAAAACACAAGAGGTAACTAAAGAAATAAAAAGTGGTATAAATCAGAAAAAAGAGGAAGCAAGAAAAGAATTAGAAGAAAGTATAAAAAAAGTAAAAAATTATAAAAAGAAAAAATAGAAGAATTGAAAAAATATAAATATATTACATAAAAGTATAAGTTGATGATGAATTATTATAAATATGCCTAATAAATAAAAATAGATAATTTTAATATATATAAAATAGAAGGGAGAGATAGTTTGGTAATAGAAATAATATTAATAATATTAGGATTTATCTTTTTAGTAAAAGGAGCTGATTTATTAATTAAAGCAGCTTCTAGTATTGCAAAAAAGTTTGGCTTATCGGAAATGATTATAGGATTAACTATTGTTGCAATTGGGACATCACTTCCAGAAATATTTATTACAATTTCATCAGCAATAGATGGACATTCGGATTTATTAATAGGTAATGTAATAGGAAGTTGTATGTGCAATTTCTTGTTTGTTATAGGAATTACTACTTTAATTAGACCATTAAAATTTGACAAAAGAATAGTAAAAAGACATTTACCAATTGGGATTTTTACTATGATTTTACTTTTATTTTTAGGTAATATAGATAAAACGGGAGAATTTCAAACTATTACTAAATGGCAAGGAATAGTGCTATTATTATGTTCTGTAGGATATATTTTATATACGATTTATGAAGAAAAAAAGATTAACAATAATAAGATAGAAGAGGAAAGAATAAAAGATGTTAAATCTAAAGAAAATTGTTCAACAATTGCAATTATATTTTATATGATATTGGGGATATTAGGTCTAAAATTTGGTTCGGATTTTGTAGTAGATAACTCTATATTAATTGCATCAGCATTAGGGTTATCAGAAAGATTTATAGGTATGACTATAGTTGCAGTCGGAACAGCATTACCAGAGATTATAACAGGTGTTATAGCAGCAAGAAAAAATGAAACAGATTTATTACTAGGTAATATTTCAGGTTCTAATGTTTTAAATTTGTGTTTATTAATAGGGTTGGGAGCGGTAATAAATCCATTAATATTTACAACTAATTTTAATAGTAGTATTATAATATTAATATTAGTAACTATATATTTGCAATTTATAGCCACAGTAAATAAAAATAATGAATTAGATAAAAATAAAGGAATTTCATTAATAATAATATATATAATTTATATAATAAGTATGATTTAAAAGTTGATTTATCAATGTTTCGCCAAAGTGTGACGATTTTACTTAATGGAGCGGGTAGCGAGAATCGAACTCGCGCGACCAGGTCGGAAGCATGGCATTCTACCACTAAATTATACCCGCAATTAATTTAATATAAGTATAGCATTTATTCTTTTTTTAGTAAAGTATTAAGTAAAGAAAAGAAAAAACTTGAGATTTTCTCAAGTTTTTATTTGGAGCAGGTAGCGGGAATCGAACCCGCATAGCCAGCTTGGAAGGCTGGAATTCTACCATTGAACTACACCTGCATTTTATTCTGTTGTGTTGAACAATTATTATTATAATGGTTATTATAATAATTGTCAATACTTTTTTTAAAAAAAATAATTTTTTTTAAAAAAGGGTGAATTGTAAAAGTAAAATAAAGTTTAAATATTGATTAGTATATTTTAATT
>CAUWNG010000030.1:0-25184 GCA_963560005.1 uncultured Clostridia bacterium | reverse complement strand
ATGATTTTATAAGTAAAACTAATAGTGCAGGAGGATATTATATAGCAAGATATGAAGCAAGTTATCGTTCGGGATCATTGAATGGAGGTAATAGGGATACATTTGTACCATATTCTAAAATTTCAACAAATGAAAGAGGAGATAAATATGATCGTATGCCAGGAGATTTATTCAAAGAAGTTAAACAAGCAAGTGCAGCGTATGCTTGTAGAAATATGTATGAAGGAGATAGATATGTTACTAGTGATTTAGTTAATAGTTTTGCTTGGGATACAGCAATAGTATTTATTCAAAATTGTTCTAGCTATACAAGATATTCTATGCAAAGTTCTAGTAATACTTTAGGAAATACAGGGAAAAATAATGATGAAGCTTGTCATATACATGATATGGCTGGTAATTTGAAAGAATGGTCAACAGAAACTGCAATGGATCAAGATGAGGTAAAATTTTCTTGTGTACCAAGAGGAGATAGTTATGGTCAAGGTTCAACTAAATATACAAGTACACGTGCAGGTGCAAGAACTTCTTATGATGATTTTGATTATGGATTTAGACCAATATTATATTTTAAATAGAATTATAAAAAGAGATTAGTACTTTTTAAAGTATTAATCTCTTTTTTACGATTTATTGTATAAAATGTGAAATTTTGCCAATAATAATATTATACAAATAAATAAAGGAGAACACTTGTGGAAAAGACTTTTTTATTAGGTATTCCAATAAGTATAACAAATTATGATGAAATTTTAGAAAAGATAAAAGAAAATATAATAAACAATACAAAATTTAGCATAGTTTCCATAAATTTGAATAAAATTATATTATCAAATGAGGACAAAGCTATAAAAAAGATAATTGAATCATTTGATTGTTTTATACCAGATGGAGTATCAATAGTAAAGAACAATAAAAAAATAAAAGAGAGAATTACTGGAATAGATTTATTTGAAAAAATATGTGAAAACCATAAAAAATTAAAAGCAAAAATCTTTTTATATGGGGCAAGTAATAAAAGTGTAAATAATACAAGAAAAATATTGGAAAATAAATATAAAGATATAAATATTGTAGGAGCCGAGAATGGATATATAAAAAATAATGAAGAATTAATAAGCAAAATTAATTTCTTAAAGCCCAATATTGTAATAGTAGCATTAGGTTCTCCAAAGCAAGAAGAATGGATATTTTTAAATAAAAATAAAATAAATGCGAATATATTAATGGGAGTAGGAGGAGCATTTGATGTTATAGGTGGGCAAATTAATAGAGCACCATTAATAATAAGAAAATTGGGCTTAGAATGGTTATATAGGATTATTAAAGAACCAAAGCGTATGAAACAATTACCTTTACAAATTAAGTATTGGCATATTTTAAAAAAAGAAGAAAATCTTAAGAAAGGTAGGATATGAAAATATGAATGAAAAACAAATTACAGTTTTAGGATTAGGTTACATTGGTTTACCAACATCAATTATATTGGCAAAGGCAGGTCATAATGTAAAAGGCTATGATTCAAATGAGAAAGTTATAAAAACATTAAATAGTGGCAAAATTCACATTGTAGAAAATAATTTACAGCAAGCTTATACAGAAGTAGTTGAAACGGGAAAGTTTAAAGCTTATACGGAAATACAACCTTCTGATGTATACATAATTTGTGTTCCAACACCATTTAAGAAGAATAATGAAAATAAAAAAATAGCAGATTTGAGTTATGTAGAAAGTGCAGCTAGAGCTGTAGGAAAAATAGTTAAAGAAGGCGATTTAGTTATATTAGAGTCTACTGTTCCGCCACTTACAACTAAATTAGTAACTGAAATTGTGGAAAAGGAAAGTGGACTTTCTAAAGCAAAATTCCATACTGTTCATTGCCCAGAAAGAGTATTGCCAGGTCAAATTTTATATGAATTAGAACATAATGATAGAATTATAGGTAGTGCAAGTAAAAAATCAGCTGAATTAGCAAAAGAATTATATAATACTTTTGTAAAAGAAGGAACATGCTATATTACTGATGATATTACTGCAGAAATGTGTAAACTTACAGAAAATACTTATAGAGATGTTAATATTGCATTGGCAAATGAATTATCTATAATTTGCGATAAATTAGGAATAGATGTATTTAATCTTATAGAATTAGCTAATAAACATCCTAGAGTAAATATATTAAAGCCACGGAGTTGGCGTGGGAGGACATTGCTTGGCAATAGATCCATGGTTCATTGTTGAAAAATTTAAAAATGAAGCACAACTAATAGATACTGCTAGAAAAGTAAATGATAATAAACCTATATGGTTATCAGAAAAAGTAGAGCAAGAATTAAATTACAATAAGAATAAAAAAATAGGCATATTAGGTTTGGCATATAAACAGGATATTGATGACTTAAGAGAAAGCCCTTCAATAAAATTAGCTAATATTCTAAAAGAAAAAGGATACTTAGTATATGGATGTGAACCAAATACAAATAAGAAAGAAGTAGATGGTATAAAAATATTAGATTTAGATGAAATAATAAATTCTACTGATTATTTGATTTTGACAGTAGGACATAAAGAGTTTTTAGAAAATAAAGATAAAATATTTGGCAAAAAGGTATATACCTGCATTGGAATTTAAAAATTATTTGTATAATTGGAGGAATTATATTTTAAATGAAAAGAAAAATATTACTATATGGAGATTTGAGCTTAAATATAATTGATGGTTCATCTGTATGGCTTACTTCTTTAGCAAAATTATTAGCACAAGATAAAGATAATGTTATTGATATATTATTAAAAGAAAAAATAAAAAATAATTTGTTAATAAAAGGTATACAAGGATATAGTAATATAACTTTACTTAATTCTGATGAATATATACCTAAATATAAAAATGTTGAAATTGCAAATATTAATAAATTAATAAATTTAATAGATGAATATAGGGATTATTCTTGTATTATTGTTAGAGGTTTTAATATTGTAAAAAAATTAATAATAGATAGAAAAATTTCAAATAAATTAATACCATATTTAACTGATTTTTGTCATGATAGAAATAATATAAGCGAAAAAGAAATAAATGATTTAAGAGTAATATATAATAGTGTAAATCAATTTTTTGTTCAAACAAAAGAAATGAAAGAATATTTAGAAAAAGTTATAGATGTAGATGGCAGTAAATTTAAAATATTAAGTCCAATTATTTTTAACGAAAGTAGTCCAAAAAAAATTATACCAAAATCAATAGTATATGCAGGTAAAATTGCTTTGGATTGGAATATACTAGAACTTATAACAGTAATGGAAAAATTGTATGAAGTTGATAAAGATATAAAGCTATATTTTATAGGTAATAAATTTAACAAAGATTTAATGGATAAAAAATCAGAAATTTTACAGAAATTTAATAATATGCCAAACGTGATTTTTTTACGGTGCATTATCAAAAAAAGAAACAACACAAATTATAAATTCATCAGAATTGGGTTATTCGTTTAGAAGTAATAAAGTAGATAATAACAATTCTTTAGAATTATCATCAAAAGTATTGGAATATTGTTTTTGCAATGTTCCAGTCCTTTTAAGAAGAACAAAAAGCCATGAAAGTATTTTGGGAAAAGACTATCCATTATATGTAGATAGCATAGAAGATTGTGTAAATAAAATATTAGATTTTTTTAATAATAGAGAAAAATACAAAATGTTAAATAATAAAATTAATGAAAATACAAAAAAATATTTACCAGAAGAAGTTTATAAAAACATATTGGAAGCGATTGATAAATATGAAAAGAAAAAGCTTAGACTTTTAATTACAGGACATGATTTAAAATTTATAAAAGATTTATATCCATATTTTGAAGATGAATATGATTTAAATATTCAAAATTATGAAGAATATGAAAGTATGAATATAGAAGAATCAAAAAAACTACTAAGAAAAACAGATATAATATGGAGTGAATGGATGTTATTTAATTCTAAATGGTATTCTATTCATAAGTTTCCACATCAAAAATTAATTATAAGAGCGCATAGATTTGAGCTTGATAAAAAATATGGAAAACAAATAAATTGGACAAGAGTCAATAAGCTAATAACAGTATCATATTATTATATGGAACAATTTATAGAAAAGTTTAATATTCCAAGAGAAAAGGTTATTGTTATTAATAATTTTATTGATTCTAAAAAATATACCACAATAAAAGAAGAAGGATATAAATATAATTTGGCAATGATAGGAATATTACCTAAAAGGAAAGGCTTTGATAGAGCAATAGATTTATTAATAGAATTAAAAAGAAAAAATCCAAAATATAAATTATATATAGCAGGAAAAAGACCAGAAGAATTTCCAAATACAAAAAACATAGAAGAAGAAAGAAGCTATTATGAAAAGGTAGAAGAAAAAATAAAGAAAAATAAATTAGAAAAAGATGTGATTTTTACAGGTTGGATAGATATACCTGAGTTTTTAAAAAAGATAGGATATACATTATCTTTAAGTGACAAGAAATTTCCGGAGAGTTTTCATGTTTCACCTTTTGAATGTATGGTTAGCAAAGGGATTGGAATGTTATTGGATTGGGAAGGTATAGAATATATTTATCCAGATTTTTGTATATATAATTCAATTAAAGAAATGTCACAAAAAATAGAAAAATATAATAATGATGATAAATTATATAATGAAATAGCAGATAAAGGTAGAGTTTTTACTATTAATAATTATGATTTACCTATAATATGGAATACAATAAAAAAAGTAATTGATTTTTAAATATATAGTTTTGTATATAGGAAAGGAATAAATTTAAATATGAAGAATGAAATTATTAAATTTATAAAGAAACATCCATTTTTATATAATTTAGCTAAAAAAATTAATAGAAAATTAAAAGTAATACCACCAAAAAATTCATATAGTAGTGATTATGTGTATTATACTTATATATTAAAAAAAGAGGAAGAATTGAATAAAGTAAAAGAACATTATAGAAAAATAGAAAAGGAAAATACAAAGTTATTTATTATTGTTGACAATGAGGAATATTGCAAGTATATTCATAAATTTATTAGAGAAAATGTGAATATACTATTTGCAAGTATGCAGTATTTTAAAAGATATAATAAAAAATTAAAACTTAATAAATATATATTACTAGATTACAAAAATAATGATTTTGATAGTTTATTAAATTATATTATTCCATTATAGAAAAATTCATTTGTTTAGATAGAGGTGATTAGAATGATTAAGGTAATGAATGTTTTTGGAACTAGACCAGAAGCAATAAAAATGGCTCCAATTGTTCAAGAACTAAAAACTAGAAAGGAAATAGATTGTAAAGTTTGTGTTACTGCACAACATAGAGAAATGTTAGATCAAGTTTTAAATGTATTTAATATTAAACCAGATTATGATTTGAATATTATGAAACAGGGGCAAACTTTAAGTGATATAACATCAAGTGTTTTAACAAAAGTAGAGGATATTATAAAAAAGGAAGAACCTAATTTGATTTTAGTACATGGAGATACAACAACTACTTTAGCAGGGGCAACTGCAGCATTTTACAATAAAGTAAAGGTAGGGCATGTAGAAGCGGGATTGAGAACATGGAATTTAGAGTCTCCATTTCCAGAAGAAGCAAATAGACAAATGGTAGACTGTATAACAGATTATTATTTTACTCCAACAGAAAAAACAAAAGAAAATTTAATAGAAGAAGGAAAATTAGAAAAAAAGATTTTTGTTACTGGTAATTCAGCTATAGATGCATTAAAAACAACAGTAAAAAAAGATTATACTCACCCTATTTTTAAATGGATTGGAAATGATAAGTTAATATTGCTTACAGCACATAGAAGAGAAAATTTAGGAAATAATATGTACAATATGTTTAAAGCAATTAAAAGAGTAGTTAATGAAAATAGAGGATTAAAAGTTGTGTATCCTGTTCATTTGAATCCAGAAGTAAGAAAAATAGCAGAAGATATTTTTAAAGATGATGAAAAAGTAAAATTAATAGAACCATTAGATGTGGTGGATTTTCATAATTTTTTAAATAAAGCGTATATTATACTTACAGATAGTGGGGGAATACAAGAGGAAGCACCATCACTAGGAAAACCTGTTTTAGTATTAAGAGACACAACAGAAAGACCGGAAGGAATAGAAGCGGGAACTTTAAAATTAGCAACTACAAAAGAAGAAACAATTTATAAATTACTTACAGATTTGTTACAAAACAAAGAAATCTATGAAAAAATGTCAAAAGCATCTAATCCTTATGGAGATGGAAATGCAAGTAAAAAAATTGCAGATATTATAATTGAACAATTAAGTGAGAGAAAGGAATAATAATAGATATGACAAATGCTATAGAAGTAAGTGATTTATATGTATCATATAAGGGATTAAAAAAAATATCTATAAAACAATCAATAGCTAAATGTAAATTTAATCAAATAGAAACTTTTGAAGCTTTAAAAGGAGTGAATTTTAATGTGGAAGAGGGAAAAATACTTGGGATTATAGGAAAAAATGGAAGCGGAAAATCTACATTATTAAGAGCAATTTCAGGTATATTTTCTCCAGATAAAGGAAATGTAAATTTAAATAATCATTCTATTTCATTATTATCAATTGGAGTGGGTTTTCAAACAAAGCTTACAGGATATGAAAATATTATACTTTCAGGATTATTATTAGGTTTTTCAGAAGAAGAAATACGAAAAAAAATTCCTAAAATAATAGAGTTTTCTGAATTAGGTGATTTTATATATAAACCAGTTAGGACATATTCTAGTGGAATGTATTCTAAATTGTCATTTTCCATAACTGCAATATTGGAAACAGATATTATATTAATAGATGAGGTATTGAGTGTAGGAGATATTCATTTTAAAGAAAAAAGTAGTAAAAAAATGAACGAAATTATAAAGGATGAAACCAAAACAGTTGTTATAGTTTCACATAATATGAGTACTATGAGGGAACTTTGTGATAAAGTGTTATGGTTAAATGATGGAGTAGTAATGGAAATAGGAGATACGAACAATGTGATTTCTAATTATGAAAAATTTATGAAAACTTTAAATAAATGATAGGAAGTGAAAGCTTGAAAAAATTTTTTTGCAATATTAAAAAGTATTATAAATATTCGGTATATGCAGCAAAAGCAGAATTAAAATCAGAAATAACTAATTCATATTTAAATTGGTTATGGTGGTTTTTAGATCCAATATCATATATGCTTATATATACATTTATAGTAGAAGTTGTATTTAAAACAACTGAACAATATTTCCCAGTATTTGTATTTATAGGGTTAACAACATGGGATTTATTTAGTAAAACAGTAAGTGGTAGTGTAAAACTTGTAAAGAATAATATAGGTACAATAAATAAAGTATATTTGCCTAAATACATTTTATTAATTTCTAAATCATTTGTATTTCTATTTAAATTTTTAATATCATTTACATTAATAATTGTTTTAATGCTATTATTTAAAGTTCCATTTTCATGGCAAATATTGAATTTTCCAATAATTTTATTTGTAATTTATACTATAAGCTTTGGGTGTGGAACAATTTTGTTACATTTTGGTGTATTCGTAGAAGACTTATCTAACATAATAAATATATTATTAAAGTTAGTATTTTATTTTTCTGGAATTTTTTATGCAATAGCAACTAGAATACCAGAGCCATTTAATAAATTAATGGTTATATTAAATCCAGTAGCATTTTGTATAGAACAGTTTAGAAAAATATTTTTAAATGGAGCTATGCCTAATTATTTATTATTACTTTTTTGGTTTATAGCTGGTATTGTATTAATAATAATAGGAGTTTCACTAATTAATAAATATGAAAATAGTTATGCAAAGGTAGTATAAGATGATTAATAATAGTTATCATCTTATATTTTTTATTATTGAAACAATAATAAAAAAGTGGTAAAATATAAAAAATAAAAAGGAGTGAGAAGTATTAATTTGTTAGCTGCAATTATTGTTTTTAATATTTTGGTGTTTATATATCAAGTAATGATAGAAATTTTTACCACAATATATAGTATAGAAGGAATTCAAATAGATAAAGCAAAATTTCAGATTATTTCAATTTTAACAGGGACGGGATTTACAACTAGCGAAAGTGAACTTATGTTATTAACAAAAAGAAGAAGAAAAATTACTGAATTGATGATGTTATTTAGTTACATTTTTAATATATCAATTGTATCTACTTTAGTAAATATAATAATATCTTCTGAAGGTCCAACTATCAGTGAATTGATAATAGGAATAATATTAACAATTATAAATTTTTCAATAATTGTTTTATTAAATAAATCAACAAAAGTTAAATGCAAATTAGAAAATTTAATAAAGAAAATAGCAACAAATGTAAGAAAAAAAAGAAAGAATCCTATTTCTGTATATGATACTTTAGGTGATAAAGTTATTGCTGAAATTAATGTTTTAAAAATTAATAAAAATGTGAATAATATAAATACTGAAAAATTAAAAGAAAAATATGATATACAAGTATTAGTAATAAAAAGAGGAGAGCAGGTAATTTCATCTATAGAGCCAAATATAACAATAAAGTATAATGATATAGTAATTGTATTTGGAAAAATGAAAAATATAAAAAAAATATTTGCTAGAGGAAGTGAAAGATAAAAGGTATAGTTTGACTGTTAAATAGAAAATAGTAAAAAAACTTGTAATATGTTGAAAAAAATGATAATATTATGAGAGAATTGAAAATGGTGAAATGATATGAAAAAAAAGCTTACAATATGTATATTGGAAATAGGAAAAATTGTATTAAATATAATATATATGTTTTTGAAATTTTTGCCAATAAATAAAAATAAGGTTACATTACTAAGCAGGCAGGCTAATACGCCAAGTATAGATTATGAACTATTAACTAATGAACTTATAAATAGAAATAAAAAAACAGTAGTTTTATGTAAAAAAATAGAAAGTGGTATTTTTAAAAAAATAAGTTATTGTATTTATATTTTAAAATGTATGTATCATATTGCGACATCAAAAGCTTGTATAGTTGATGGATACTTTATTCCAATAAGTATATTAAAACATAAGAAAAAATTAAAAATAATCCAAATATGGCATGCTTTAGGTGCAATAAAAAAATTTGGATATGATGTTATAAACCGAAAAGAAGGTAGTAATTATAAAATAGCTAAAATAATGAGAATGCATAAAAATTATGACTATGTTACATCTGCAAGTGAAATAACTAAAAAAATATATGAAAAATCTTTTGGGATTTCTGAAGAAAAAATTGTAAAAATTGGGATGCCAAGAATAGATTATATTCTTGATGGAAAAAATTTGAAACAGGAATACATAAAAGATTATCCACAAGCAAAAGGAAAAAAAATAATTTTATATGTACCAACATTTAGAAAAGAAAAAACTTCAAATTTTCAACAAGTAATAAATTATATAGATGATACAAAATATAATTTAATAATAAGATTACACCCAATTGAACAAACTTGTGTAGATAAAAAGTATACAGTTAATAATAAATATTTGACCATAGATTTAATAAAAATTGCGGATTATATTATTACGGATTATTCTGCCGTTTCGTTTGAAGCTGCACTATTGGATAAACCTATATTCTTTTATTTATATGATAAAAAAGAATATGAAGTAAATAGAGGTTTGAATATAAACCTTGATAAAGAATTACCATCTTTTACTTTTTATAATTTTGAAGATATTATAAATGCAATTAATAATATAGAATATAATATTGATGAAATAATAAAATTTAAAGAAAAATACATAGAAACTAGAGATAAAAATAATACCAAAAGAATATGTGATTTAATAGAAAATAGGATAGGAGCTGAACTACATGATAAAGAAAAAAGTAAAAGCACTATTAATGGAATTTTCTAAAAAAAATGTGTTTTTTAGAAAAATATTTAGAAAAATACTATATATTAAGAGATTTTTAGTGTTTAAATTAAGAACTATAAGATGTAAAACAGATTCTAAATTGATATTGTTCTTTGCATATAAAGGACAATCTTATGCATGTACGCCTAAAGCTATTTACAATTACTTACTAAAAGATAAAAAATATAAAGATTTTAAATTTATTTGGGCTTTTAAGGAACCAGAAAAATATAAGTGGTTAGAAAAGAATAGAAATACCAAAGTAATAAAGTATGGAGGTAAAGAATATGAAAAAAACATTGCAAGAGCAAAATATTGGGTTGTAAACTATAGAGTAGATGATCATATATGGCCAAAAAAAGAACAAATATATATACAATGTTGGCATGGAACACCATTAAAAAAATTAGGATATGATTTAATAAATACACATAATGCATTAAATTCGCAAAAAGAAATAAGAGATAAATATAGAATAGATGCGGAAAAATTTAAATATATAGTTTCACCATCTAGATTTGCAAGTGAAAAGTTTATTTCTGCATGGAATTTAAAGGAAATAGGAAAAGAAAATGCAATTATTGAAAAAGGTTATCCTAGAAATGATATTTTATATAATTATAAAAAAAGTGATATAGATAAATTAAAAGAAAAATTTAAAATAGAAAAAAATAAGAAAATTATACTATATACTCCTACATGGAGAGACGATGAACATACTTCGGGGGTAGGATATACATATAAACTTGGAGTGAATTTTGACAAATTAAAAAAAGAAATTGGAAATGAATATGTAGTTTTGTTTAGGGCACATTATTTAGTTTCTAACAGTTTCGATTTTGAAAAATATAAAGACTTTGTGATAGATGTTTCAAAAGTAGACGATATAAATGAATTATATTTGATAACGGATTTATTAATAACAGATTATTCAAGTGTATTTTTTGATTTCGCAAATCTAAAAAAACCTATTATTTTTTATATGTATGATTTGGAAAAATATAAGGGTGAACTAAGAGGCTTTTATATAAATTTAGATGAATTACCTGGGAAAATAGCAAAAAATGAAGAAGAATTAATTGATGAGATACACAAGATAAAAGAATTTGAGTATGACGAAAAATATGAACAGTTTAATAAAAAATTTAATTATCTAGATGATGGGCAAGCTAGTAAAAGAGTAGTAGAGGAGTGTATAAAATGGGAAATATAAAAGTAATTAAAAAAAATACAAAAAAAATTATAAAAAGTGGGTTTTTTAGAGCAAAATTTTTGTATACGAAATATTATGAAAAATTAAAAATTGAAAAAGATACAGTATTAATACAATCTTATGATGGAAGTAGTATTTCAAGTAATGAGTATTATATTTTATTAGAATTAAATTCAAACCAAGAATATTCTAAATTTAAAAAATATATTGTTGTAAGAAAAAATAATAGAGAACAAATAATTCAATTTTTAAATAGTAGAGATATAAGAAATTATGAAGTGGTTACAATACACTCTAAAGAATATTGCAAAATATTAGCACAAGCTGAATATTTAATAAATAATTCAACATTTCCACAATATTTTATAAAAAAGGAAGGACAAAAATATTTAAATACATGGCATGGAACACCTTTAAAAGCAATGGGAAGAAATATAATTAGTGCTCCTAATGAATTAGGGAATACACAGAGAAATTTTATGATGGCAGATTACATGTTAGAACCTAATGAATTTTCATTTAAACATTTTAAAGAAGATTATATGTTGGATAATTTATATAAAGGAAAATATTTATTAGCAGGTTATCCAAGAAATTCGGCTTTTTATAATGAAAATTTAAAAAAAGAAATAAAAGAAAAATACGGATTAAATGATAAAAAAGTTATTGTATATATGCCAACGTGGAGAGGAACATTAAAAGATAAAAAAAATAATATACAATATTATTACACAATGCACTTATTATATGAATTAGAACAAAAATTAACAGATGATTATGTAATATATGTTAAATTGCATAATTATACTAATTCGTTAATAAATTATAAATCTTTTAAAAAAGTTTTACCTTTTCCTATAAATGAATATGAAACTTATGAATTTCTAAATGTTGCAGATTGTTTAATAACAGATTATTCAAGTGTATTTTTTGATTTTGCAAATACTTCTAAGAAAATAATACTATATGCTTATGATAAAGATGAATATTTAAAAGATAGAGGAATGTATCTTGATTTTGACAATTTACCATTTTCACTTGTGACAAACACAAATAAAGTAATAGAAGAATTAATTAATTTAGACAATTACAGAGATTATAGTGAATTTAAAAATGAGTATTGCAAATATGATTCAAAAGATTCAGCTAAAATTATATGTGATTATGTTTTTAAAAATAAACAACATAAACTACTAAAAGTATATAATGGAGAGGATTATTGCAATAATAAAGAAAATGTTTTAATATTTGCAGGTGCTTTACAAAAAAATGGTATAACGACTGCACTAAAAGGAATTGTAAATAATATAGATATAGAAAAAAGAAATTATATAATTACATTTTATAAATCTAGTGTGGAAAAAAATAAAAAGACAATAAATGATTTTAGAAATTTAATATATATACCAATTCAGGGACAGAGAAATTTTACATTAAAAGAGGCTGTTTATAATTTTTTATATTATAGATTGAAAATAAACACCAGATATTTGATTAATAAAATGGATAAGATATATAAGCGAGAAATAAAAAGAGTGTTCCCTAATTTGAAATTTGATTATGTTATTCATTATACTGGTTATGAAAAAAATATAATGAACTTGTTTAAAAATATAGAAGCAAAAAAAATGATTTATGTACATAATGATTTGATTAAAGAAGAAAAAACAAAAGGAAACTTTGATAAAAATTCTTTATTAGAAGCATATCGCAACTATGACAATATTGTGTTGGTAAGAGAAACAATGAAAAACGAAATAAAAGCATATTTAAAACCAGGAAATGAAAATAAAATTAAAGTGGCACACAATTTAAATAATATTGAATTAATAAAAGAAAATGCTAAAAAACCTATTTGTTTTGATGAGGATACATATTGTAATGTGGATGAAACTACACTAAAAGAGATATTAGATAGAAAAGATATAAAAAAATATATAAATATTTCAAGATTTTCACCAGAAAAAGGACAAGATATGCTAATAGAAGCATTTGAAAATTATCAGAAATTTTCAGGAAATGAAGATGATTATTTAATATTAATAGGAGGATATGGAAAAAGCTTTAATGAGATAAATGAAAAGGTTTTAAAAAATAAAAATATAATAATAATTAAGTCTATTTCTAATCCATATCCAATATTAGATAAATGTGATTGCTTTGTACTATCATCTAGATATGAAGGATTACCAATGGTTATTATGGAAGCATTAATATTAAATAAACTTGTAATATCAACAGATATTACAGGACCAAGCGAGTTTTTGAATCAGGGTTATGGTTATCTTGTAGAAGAGTCTGTATCAGGAATAGAAAAAGGAATGAAAGATTATAAAAGTAATAAAATACCTAAAATGAAAAAATTCGATGCGGAAGAATTTAACAGAAATGCTTTAAAAGAATTTTATGACTTATTTGATTAAATATTAATATAAATGTAAAATGTCAAAAAATAATTTTTTATTTATGGAGGGAAAATATAATATGAAAAGAATTTTAACTTATGGCACATTCGATTTGTTACACTATGGTCATATTAGATTACTACAAAGAGCAAAAGCTCTAGGTGATTATTTAATTGTTGCATTATCAACGGATGAATTTAATGAAATTAAAGGAAAAAAAGCTTATCATAATTATGAAACTAGGAAAAAAATGTTAGAGTCTATTAGATATGTTGATTTAGTAATTCCAGAAGAAAATTGGGAGCAAAAAATTTCTGATGTACAAAGATATGATGTGGATGTAGTTGTTATGGGGAGCGATTGGGCTGGCAGTGATAAATTTAATTATTTACAAGAATATTGTGAAGTTGTATATTTAGAAAGAACAGAAGGTATTTCTACAACAAAAATAAAAGAAGATTTGGGATTACAAGAACCTAAGAATTTTGTTAATCAAATACCGTTACCAAAAGAAAAATAAAAGGAGAAAACAATGTCAGATTTTATTAATATAATAAAAGAACATATACAATATTGTCAACAAATATTTAAATTAGCAAAAGCAGATATAGTAAAAACATATAGAGGGGCTGCATTGGGGTGGTCTTGGGCAATAATTAAACCAGCCGTATCGATTTTTGTTTATTGGTTTACATTTGAAATAGGTTTAAGGAGTGGAAAGCCTGTAAATGGTTTCCCTTTCTTCCTTTGGCTTATATCAGGACTTATACCATGGTTTTATATGAGTGATATGCTTACAAAAGGAACTGATTCAATAAGAAAATATAGTTATTTAGTAACTAAAATGAAATTTCCAATTTCAACAATTCCTACATTTGTAAATATTTCCAATTTTATAATACATTTAATGCTGACAGCAATAATGATACTAATATTTATTCTTATGGGATATCCACCTAGTATATATATAATACAATTACCATTGTATATGTTATTTAATTTTTTATTTTTTAATATTTTTTCATTAGTATCAGGTTTAATATCTGCTATAAGCAAAGATTTTGCAAATCTAGTTAAATCTTTTATTACAGCAATATTTTGGCTATCTGGAATAATATGGGATGCAAATACTGTTACAATTCCATGGATAAGAAAACTTTTAAGATTAAATCCATTTAATTTTTTGGTGGAAGGATATAAAAATTGTTTTGTTAATCAAACATGGTTTTTTGAAGAACCAAAAAGATTATTATATTTTGGAATAGAACTTTTAATTTTAATTTTATTAGGATTATGGGCTTATAAGAAAGTAAGAAAAGAGATACCAGATGTATTGTAATAAGGAGGAAAAAATGGATGAGGTTGTAATAGAGTTTAAAAATGTTACTAAACGATATAAATTGTTTAAAAATGATAAAAAAAGATTGTTAGCATTATTTTTTAAAAATATTAAATATAAAGAAAAAAAAGCAGTAAATGATGTTTCTTTTAAAATTCATAAAGGAGAAACAGTAGCCTTATTTGGAAAAAATGGTGCAGGAAAATCTACTATATTAAAATTAATAACTGGAGTATGTTTTCCTACTTCAGGAGAAATAATAGTTAAAGGAAGAGTGAGTGCTTTATTAGAATTAACATCTGGATTTGACCCTGAATTTACAGGAAGAGAAAATATATATTTAAAAGGTCAACTTTTAGGATTAAAGAATTCGGAAATAAAAGAATTGGAACAAACAATTATAGATTTTGCAGAAATAGAAGAATATATAGATCAACCAGTTAGAACATATTCAAGTGGTATGAAGGCAAGATTAGGATTTTCAATAAATGTAAATATAAAACCAGAAATTTTAATAGTAGATGAAGCATTAAGTGTTGGTGATGAAGAATTTAAAAATAAATGTATAACTAAAGTTAATGAAATTATTAGTAAAGAGGATGTTACCTTACTTTTTGTAACTCACATAACATCTACTGCAAAAGAGTTTTGCAAAAGAGGAATATTCATGAAAGATGGAAAAATTATATATGATGGAGATATAGAAGATACAATAAAAAAATATGAATCGTCTTTTAAAAAGAGTAAATAATTGGAGGTTCTATATGGAATGGTTGAATAAAGTAAAAGTAAATTGGAATAAAATTTCAAACAAAGAAGAAAAAATTATTATTGCAAATAAGATTGCTAATAAAGTAAAGGATGGAGATATAATAGGTTTTGGTTCTGGTTCAACATCATATTTAGCGATAATTGAAATTGCTAAAAAAATAAAAAAGGAAAATATAAATATTTTAGCAATTCCAACATCTTATGAAATAAAAATATTATGTAATGAGTTAGGAATTCCAACTACAACAATCTTAGAAAATAAACCTGATTGGTCTTTTGATGGAGCAGATGAAGTTGACCAAAATAATTGCTTAATAAAAGGGAGAGGGGCAGCTATGTTTAAGGAAAAATTAAATATAGTAAACTCACCTATAACCTATATTTTGGTAGATAAAAGTAAATTTGTAAAAGAATTAGGAGAAAAAACGAGCATCCCAATAGAAGTGTTTCCAGAGTCTATAAATAGTGTAAAAGAAAAATTGGCAGATTTAGGAGCGGAAAAAATAACTTTAAGATTAGCTGAAAAAAAAGATGGACCAGTTATAACAGAAAACAATAATATTATATTAGATGTTAAGTTTATAGAAATTTATGATACCTTAGAAAAGGACATAAAAAGTATAACAGGAGTTATTGAAAGTGGATTATTTATAGGATATAATATAGAAATAATTAAATAAGAAATGGGGAACATTTGAATGTGGGGAGATATTGTAATAGCATTTTTGTTAGCTTTTATGACTGCATTTGTACTAACACCGTACACAATTAGATTAGCTAAAAAAGTAGGAGCAATAGATTTACCTAATGATGAAAGAAGAGTTAATAAAAAACCAATGCCACGTTTAGGAGGCATTGCTGTAATAAGTGGTTTTATACTTTCTAGTATATATTTAATTATAATAATGAACATAGATAAAAATGTATTTTATTCTGGCATAGGAACATATACTGTCAAATTAATAGGATTTTTTATAGGAATTATTGTATTAGGAATAGGTTGCTTTATAGATGATGTAAAAGGAATTCCAAGTTTTGTTAAACTTATAGTGCAAATTATTGCAGCAATAATAGTTGTAGCATCAGGGATAAGAATAGCGAATATAAATATTCCTTTTTTTGATAATAAGATTGGGTTAAACAATACTTTATCATATATAATAACTGTTTTTTGGATAGTAGGAATAACAAATGCCATTAATTTAATTGACGGATTGGATGGATTATCTTCAGGAATAACATTAATTTCATGTATTTCTTTATTAATAATATTTACTTTAAATGGTTCACCAATTATTGCAATAGTATTAATTACTGCACTTGCTGGTGCAATATTAGGATTTTTACCATATAATTTTAATCCAGCAAAAACCTTTATAGGAGATACAGGTTCTAATTTTTTAGGATTTTCACTTGCAATAATATCTATTTTACGGTTTGGCAAAAACATATACAGCAATAGTTTTGATAGCACCTATTATAGTACTTGCTTTACCAATATTTGATACATTGTATGCAATAGTTAGAAGAATAATAAAAGGCAAATCAATAAAGGCAGTATTTAAAGCAGATAAAGGACACTTACATCACAGGTTAATGAACAAAGGATTTACTCAAAGACAAGCAGTTTTTATATTATATGGAATAACTGCAACTTTTGGGATGTTTGCAATAATACTATTAGAAAGTGGAATATGGAAAGCTTTGTCCTTTGCACTATTAATAATTGCAATAGTTGCAATTGGCTATAAGGATGTATTTAAAATAAGAACAAATATAGAAAAAATAGGAAATGATAAAGAAGAAAATGAAAAAAAATAACAGCTTATTGCTTATTAGAAAGGATTGAGAATTAACATGAATGATGATAGAATAATAACTCCAGAGTTAGAAGACTATCAAGAAGAAAAATTTGAAAATTCATTAAGACCCAAAATCTTAGATGAATATATTGGGCAACATAAAGTAAAAGAAAATATGAAAATATATATAGAGGCTGCCAAAAAAAGAGGTGAGCCTCTTGATCATGTTTTGTTATATGGGCCTCCAGGATTAGGAAAAACTACATTGGCAAATATTATATCAAATGAAATGAATTCTAATATAAAAATAACATCTGGTCCAGCAATAGAAAAACCAGGAGACTTAGCAGCATTACTTACAAACCTTTCAGAGTTTGATGTGTTATTTATAGACGAAATACATAGATTAAGTAAGAGCGTAGAAGAAATATTGTATCCTGCATTAGAAGATTATACTTTAGATATTATGATAGGAAAAGGACCAAGTGCAAGATCTATAAGATTAGACTTACCTAAATTTACTTTAATAGGAGCAACAACAAAAGCAGGTTCACTTACAACTCCACTTAGGGATAGATTTGGAATTGTACATAGATTAGAATTATATGAGATAGAAGATTTAACAACAATTGTAAAAAGATCTGCAAAAATTTTAAATGTAGAAATAGATAATGAATCTGCTATAGAAGTGGCTAGAAGGTCAAGAGGAACACCAAGAATAGCAAATAGACTTTTAAAAAGAGTAAGGGATTATGCAACAGTGTTAGGGGATGGAACAATTACTTTAAAAATAACGAAAACAGCATTAAATAAATTAGAAATAGATGAAATGGGATTGGATGAAATAGATAGAAAAATATTAGAAACACTTATTATTAAATATCAAGGAAGACCAGTAGGAATAGAAACAATAGCTACAACAATTGGGGAAGAAATAGATACATTGGAAGATGTGTATGAACCATATTTAATACAAATAGGATTTGTTTCAAGAACTGTAAGAGGAAGAATTGCACTTCCAGCAGCATACAATCATATTGGAGTACCTTATGATGAAACAAATTCTTCAAATGGTTATATACAGTGCCATTTATAGAAATGTGAGTTTATATCAAAAAGTAAATGTAATAGAAAAGACATATACAATTAGAAATAAAAAAATAAGATAGAGGTGTAAAAATGAAATTATTAATGCATACATGTTGTGCACCATGTAGTGTATATTGTATTGATTCATTACGAAACGAAGGAATTGAACCTACTGTATATTGGTATAATCCCAATATACATCCATTTATGGAATATAAAGCAAGAAGAGAGTGCCTAAAAGAATATACAAAAAACATAAATGTAAAAGCAATATTTCATGAAGATTATGGATTAGATGAATTTTGCAAAAATGTAATTTGCGATTTGAAAAATAGGTGTGTAAATTACTGTTATAGAGTTCGTATGGAACAAACTGCAAAGTATGCAAAAGAAAATGGTTATGATTGCTTTACAACAACATTATTAGTAAGCCCGTACCAAAAACATGAAGAATTAAAAAGAATTTGTGAAGAAATTGCCAATAAATATAATTTGAAATTTTTATATAGAGACTTTAGAGTAGGATTTAGAGAAGGACAAAATAAAGCAAGAGAATTAGGAATGTATATGCAAAAATATTGCGGATGCATTTTTTCAGAGGAGGACAGGTATAAAAAACAGATAAAAAGAAATTTAGAGAACATGAAAAAAGAATGAAATTTTTGCAGATAATTATAACGAAAATGGAATTTAAATATGAAAAAGTAAGTTGTCACTAGGATTTTAAATTATAGTGAGGAAATGTATTGTATGAAGAAAAAAATAGGTATTGGAATAGGAATATCTTTGATATTGCTTATAATTGCAGGAATTATAACAAACTATGCAGATAGTGGTAGAGTAACAACGGGACACGAGCCGAAGTATTGTATAAAAATAGTTAGTAATGATGGTAGTAAGGTAACTTATTTGGGATTAGGTTATAAAGTTATTAGATATATTGGTGTATCTCCAAATGAACCTTATGAAAATAATATTGGAGCAAAAATGGGTAGCTGGTTTATGAAATATGAATTATCCAAAACTGATATTATTGAGATTGAATATGAAGGTCAAACGATTAATGTAACTAATATAAAAGATATAGGAACTATTGAAAATATTTTAGTAAATTCAAAGTATAATAATGAAATATGTAATGGTATAAATACTCACAAAATAACTTTAAATAATGATATTTATTATATAAAAGAAGATTGCAAAGAAATACAAAAAGGAAATAAACAAGCAACAATTTCAACAGAAGATTTAGAAACTATCAATAATGTTATTTTTAACATCTTAAAAAATGAGCATGATAAAATTACAAACAATTTATTGAATAACAATATACCAGCAAATGAAGTAATAGGAACTGAATAGTGTAATTTTAAGTTTTCGACAACTTACAAGTTATATATATATAGAAAAAGAGATGAGAAAATGAGTAATAATTTGATAGAAAATAATAATAAAATAATAATTTATACAACTGATGATGGTCAAGTCGATATTGAAGTAAGATTAGAAGATGAAAATGTATGGCTTACACAAAATTCAATGGCAGAATTATTTGATACTACAAGAAATAATATAACAATGCATATAAAAAATATTTTTGAAGAAGGAGAATTACAAGAAAATTCAGTTAGTAAGGAATCCTTACTAACTGCTAAAGTCTGAAAAAGTATTTTGGAGAAAAATATTAGATATTTATGCAACAAGTGTAGATTATGATGCAAAGAATGAACAAACAAGAGAGTTTTTTAAGACTGTACAAAATAAAATGCATTATGCAGTTCATTGTAATTAATGTAATTGAAACAAACAGAAATCGTGAGTATAATTATCATATAAACAATGAAATAGAATTGTCTAAGCAACCAATGCTTATAGAAACAAAAGCAATTTTATATAATATATTTCGAGATTATTTATCAGCTCAAAGTCAAAGACAAAAAATAATAGAAAAGCAAAATATTGAAAGAGAAAAATTAGAAGAGATGAAAAGAGCAAGATATAATTCAAAGGATATATTTAAAGACAGAAAAGAAAATACAAATAAAGTGTATAATAATGATACAAAAATATGTAAAGAATTGATAATTGAAAAAAAAGAAAGTTTTATAAAGAAACTAATTAGAAAAATAAAGAATATATTTAATATGTAGTTATATATTTTAACCAAAAAAGAGCAATCCCTTAAAAATAAAGGAAAAAGATAAAGCACAGAGGAGGAAAAATTTTGAAAAAGATAAATAAAAGAGATATTATTACTTTTTTTATAATCCTTGCATTAGCACTAGTTTTATTTTCTGGGTATTTAACACCTCATTTTGCTACAGATACTTATAGAGTATATAATAGAACATATACAGGTTATTCTAAAGAAAATTCACTTTTGGATGGAAGATTAATACAATTTACAATATTGAACATATTGAACCTATTTAATGTTCCTATACATATAGCTACAATTATTTTAACTATTTTAGCACTAATTGTATCAAGTATTTCTGTGTTAATTTTGAAAAAATGGTTGGAAAAGTATAAAAAAATTGAAAATATTTTAGGACAAATATTTTTGACTTTAGTTTGTTTTTTTACGATATTTAATTTTATGTATTTAGAAAATATGTATTTTTTAGAGTGTTTAGTAATGGCTCTTAGTATATTTTTTTACATTTTGTCAGCCAAAAACATAGTTGAAAAAGAGAAGTACTATATTGTAAAATCAATATTTTTATTTATATTAGCCATTATTTGTTATCAAGGAACAATTTCATGTTTTTTTATTACAGTTTTAGTATTTTCAATTATAAAAGAGAAAAAGTGGAAAATAATATTAAAAAATTTAGGGATTAGTATTGGAATTGGACTAATAGGAGTAACATTAAATATTATAATGGTACAATTAACAGAAAATTTTTTGAATTTGGTTCAAAATAGAGATTTTGCATTAAATAAAATATTAGCTAATTTATCATATATTTTAAACAAATTTACTTCTATTACAATATTTACAGGACATTTATTTTATGATTATATTTTTCTATTATTTGTGTTAATAATAGAATTATTATTAATAATAAAGATTGTAAATAAAAAAGATTCTAAATCAAATAGAATTTTGATAGAACAATTTATAATTTTGAGTTGTGGAATAGCATTTGCATTTATTGTATCAGTTTATAATTTGGATGGCTTTTGGTCAGGAAGAATAAGATTTTCAATAGGAGCTACAATAGGTTTTTTGATATTACATATAATAATAAAGACTGATTTATTAGAGAAAAAGAATATAATAAATATTTTGATTAAGATAGTATTCATAATTTATGCCATTTTAATATGTTTGTGTATAATTACTAATATAAAAACTGTAAAAATTGTTAATAAATTTGACAAAATAAAATCTTTAGAAATAGGAAGATATATTAAAGAATATGAACAAAATTCAGAAAATAAAGTACAAAATATAGCGATAATAATAGAAGAAGGAAAAACATCGTTGGCATATTATCCTAATTTATGGTATCATGGAAGTATAACTACATGTAGTGCAGTTAGAACACAGTGGGCGGTGACTGGTGTTATTAATTATTATAATAATTTTAAACTTAAAGAAAAAGAACCGACTAAGCAAGAAATAAAAGAATATAAAGAAAATGTTGATGGCAAAAAATATATATGTATAGATGATACTTTATATATTTCTTGCTATATGTATTAAATTTTATAAAGGAGAAAAAGGTGGAAAGTTTATTAGTTATAGATGGAAATAATATTTTAAATAGAGCATTTTATGGAATTATGAGTACAAAAATGCTTATGACAAGCGATGGAAAATATACAAATGCAGTATATGGTTTTTTAGCAATTTTATTTAGAGAGATGGAAGAACTTAAACCTAATTATATTGCAGTAGCTTTTGATTTAAAATCTCCAACAGTAAGACATAAATTATATGAAGGTTATAAAGCTACTAGAAAGGGAATGCCAAATGAACTTGCAGAGCAAATGCCAATACTTAAAAATATTTTAAATGCAATGAATATTAGTATTATTGAAAAAGAAGGGTATGAAGCTGATGATATATTAGGTACATTAGCAAGACACGGCGAAAAGAAAGGCTTAAAAGTGACTATATTATCAGGAGATAGAGATACATTTCAATTAGCAACAGATAATATAACTATAAGAATACCACATACAAAGGTAGGAAAAACTGAAGTAGATGATTATGACAGAAACTCAATAATAGAAAAATATGGCTTGGAACCAAAAAAATTAATTGAAGTAAAAGGACTTATGGGAGATAATTCTGACAATATTCCAGGAGTTCCAGGAATTGGAGAAAAAACTGCTATAAATTTAGTAAAAACTTATGGGAGTATTGAAGGATTATATAAAGCAATAGATAAAAATAAAGATGATTTGAAAGGAAAAACTAGAGAAAAAATTATAGAGAATAAAGATTTAGCATTATTGTCAAAAGAATTAGGAACAATTAATGTAAAAGTTCCACTAGATAAAAAAATAGAAGATTTAAAAATTAAAGAATGGGATAATAATAGTGTATTATCAATCTTTAAAGAATTAAATTTTAATAGATTTATAGAAAGATTTGATTTATATTCAAAAGATGTTACAAAAAAAGAAGAGTTAAAAGACTTATTAAAAATAGAAGATGTGAATATATTAGATGAAAAACAGATAAAATCAGTAATAGATTATTTAAAATATACTAAAAAGATAATTTATATTCTAGGTAGTGAAAGCGATAATGGTAAAGTTAATGATGTCGAAATAATAAATAAACATATTACTTCTATTAGTATATATAACGAGCAAGAAAAACTTATATATTTTATTTCTATACAAAATAAAGAAGAATTTGTTAAACAATTTAAAGAAATATTTGAAAATGACGAAATAAAGAAATATGGTTATAAATCAAGTGAAGATTATATTTTATTAAAACAAATTGATATTGATTTAAAAGGAATATATTATGATGCTGAAATTGCGGCATATTTATTAAATCCTGCAAATTCTAAATATACATTAGAAGAAATAGGAAAACAATTTTTAGAAGTTGATATAGAAGATTATCTACAAGCTATTGGAGCAAATGAGACTAAAAAAAATGAACAGATTAATTTATTCCAAACACAGGCACAAGAGAAAAAAGATACAGAAAAATATAAGTGCTCAGCTTATGTATATGTATTAGGTAATGTATATAATATTACTATAGAAAAATTGGAGGAAATTGGATCATTAGATTTATTTAACAATATAGAAATTCCCCTTATAGAAGTTTTAAGTGAAATGCAATATAATGGAGTTTATGTTGATGAAAAAGGAATAAATAATTTTGGAAAAACGTTAAAAACAAGAATAGATGTGTTGAAACAAGAAATATATGATTTGTGTGGAGAAGAATTTAATGTTAATTCTACTCAACAATTAGGGAAAATTTTATTTGAAAAATTACAACTTCCAGTATATAAAAAGACAAAAAAAGGATATTCAACAGATGTAGATATATTAGAAAAATTAAAAAACGAACATCCTGTTATAGAAAAAATATTGGAATATAGAAGTTTAGTAAAATTAAATTCTACTTATGTAGAAGGATTGGCTTCATATATAAATGAAAAAACTAATAGAATACATTCATATTTTCATCAAACTATTACAGCTACAGGAAGAATAAGCAGTTCAGAACCAAATTTACAAAATATTCCTACTAGATATGAATTAGGAAAAAAATTAAGAAGAGTTTTTAAAGCAGAAAAGGGAAATATACTTATAGATGCAGATTATTCACAAGTGGAATTAAGAGTACTTGCTCATATTTCTAAAGATGAAAATATGTTACAAGCTTTTATTCATGATGAAGATATACATACACAAGTTGCATCAAAAGTATATGATATTCCAATGGATAAAGTAACTAAAAGTCAAAGAACTTCTGCAAAAGCAGTAAATTTTGGAATAGTTTATGGTATAAGTGATTTTGGACTTGCAGAGCAATTGGGAATGTCAAGAAAAAAAGCTAAACAATATATAGATCAATACTTAGAAAAATATAGTGGAGTTAAGAATTTTATGGATAATATTGTTAATAGTGCAAAAGAAAGTGGATATGTAGAAACACTTTTTCATAGAAGAAGATATATACCAGAACTTTCTTCAAACAATTATATATTAAGACAATTTGGATCTAGAGCGGCAATGAATACTCCAATACAAGGAACAGCAGCAGATATAATGAAAATTGCAATGATAAATGTTTATAAAAAATTAAAACAAGAAAAATTAGATGCTAAACTTATATTACAAGTGCATGATGAACTTATAATAGAATGTAAAGAAGAAATTAAAGAGGAAGTTAAAAGTATATTAAAAGAAAGTATGGAGGAAGCCACAAAATTGGATGTACCATTAAAAGTAGAAGTTTCAGAAGCACGAAATTGGTATTTGGCAAAATAAGTAAAGTATATGTGCTAATAAAAGTTTGTCAGATTTTTCTGACAAACTTTAACTTTATTTTGTCAAACTATGTCAATAGTTTTTGATTAGGACACCCTAAAAATAGTATTTTAACTTGTGACT
>CAUWNG010000029.1:0-25960 GCA_963560005.1 uncultured Clostridia bacterium | reverse complement strand
AAATATATTTTACATTTATGAATTATTAGTATCAAATATATTTTACATAGTAAAAATATATTTGATAATCTAAATGTTTTCTTTAAATATTTTAATTTTTCTTTCTAGTCAAGAAAAATCCAATGACTAATCCAATAAAAATAATTGGTGCTATTCTAATAAATACCCACTCAAAAGAATGTATAGCCACTCCTAAAACTGCTTTTTCTGGATCATTATAATCCCAATTCAAGTATGGACTATTTAATAAAATTAGAACTATAAAAATACCAACTATAATTACGCATAATGAGATTAGTAACCAATGAATTATTTTCCTTCTCTCATTCTTTCTTTGTGATAGTTGTAAATTAATTATTTCTAATTTTTCGGAAATTGCTTTTAAATCATCTACTTTAGATTCAGAAATTTTTTCTCCAAACAAAGTGCTTACAGTTGTATCTAAAACTTCTGATAATTTAATCAGCATTTCTGCATCTGGAACAGATAATCCTTGTTCCCATTTTGAAATTGTTTGTCTAACCACATTTAATTTGACAGCTAGTTCTTCTTGTGAAAGTCCTTTATTCTTTCTTAAAGTTTTTAAATTATCTTTTAACATATAAAATTCACTCCTTTCTTTAAGTAAATTTTATTATAAAAGTTTCGTTGCTACAAGCAATGTGTTTTAACATTCTCTCTAAACTACTGATACTCTAATAACTCGCTAAATTGTAATTTAACGATTTCTTTGCTGTGCTAATTATATCATAAAAACAGCAAATAATCTGTACTACAACAAATGCCGTATAATGATATTTAAAAAAATCAATGGTGCTATATATCTTGAAAACCAAAATGGATAATATAAGAAAAACATACCAAAGAAACTCAATAGTATATACCAAATCACATCACTATTTCCATCTGCCGACTTTTTCATTCTTTCACCAAATAATAATGAAAATATTTTCCAAAGAATATATCCAATTAAAGCTCCTATTGTATTAGCAATTAAATCATTTATATCTGTTGCACGAGTTGTAATCAACTGTGATATTTCTATTAACAATGAAAACCCTGCACCCAATAATACTGTTTTATAACATTTACGATAGTTTCTCCAAATAAAAGGCACTAAAAATCCTAATGGAATAAGCATTAAAATATTCAAAAAGAATGTTCTTTCAATAATGTTAAAAGGGACAAGATTTATAGTTGCCTTTATAATCGACTGATTATCTCCACCTTGTGGAGCATATATTATATCAGAAAGTCCTCCTGCACCAGTCAATTCATACACTTGCCAAATATAAAGAACAAAGATGATTATTGGTAAAATTGATGTTTTTTGTCCTTTTATTTTTCTAATTATATAATAAATAGCACAAGGTAATACTGCACATAAAATGCTATATATTGTTTCTTGACTAAAATTTAACATATCAAAATCTCCTTACTTAATAAGTAGTTTTTTCTCAAAATTATATTTACTATTTTTTTAAGTAATCTGACTCATCTATTGTTTTTAAAATATAATTAACATCATCATATCTTGAATAATCTGACTGTGATCCTAAACTACATATTAGGAATTCTTTTCCGTGCATTTTATATAATACTACTAGATTATAATCGTCAGATAATGATCCTGTTTTAACTCCGATTACATTTTCATTATAATATTCTGATGTAGGATCAAGAAAAGTATTTGTGTTCTTCCACGTTTGCGTACTTCCATCTGGTAAAGTAGCCGTATAAGAAGTTTGCGATACTATATCTCTAAACCATTCATATTCCAATAATTTTTTTGTAACCTCTTTTAAATCTAATACAGTTGTGCGTGCTTCTGTATCAAAACCACTAGGATCATATAATACGGTGTCATCATATCCTTGTTCTTTTAAATATAAATTTAAGTTCTCCATAAACACTTCTACACGTTCTTGACTTGTTTTAGTATTTGGAGAAATAATGCCACCACAGTAATCTGCAACAACGTATGCAGCGTCATTTCCGGATGGCACTAACATTGCAGCAAACAAATTATGAATATAATAATTTGTTTCTTTAATATTAGCAACAGATGAGCCTTGCTTTGTTAGTGAGAGTGCTTCATAATCTGCTAAAACAATATCATCTAAGTCTGTTAAAGTTGTTGCATATTCAATAACATATAATTTTGCTAAACTTGCAGGTAATTGTTTTTCTTCTGCCTTTTTTGATATAAAGTTTTCATCATTTGAAAGATCAACCATAATAAGAGATTTTGCATTATAAGAATCTTCTATCTTACTTCCAAAAAACAATTCTCTAATTTGATCTTTCACTTCTCTAAAATTTTCGGGTTTCATTGCCCATTGCACAAAAAATATTGCACACATTACTATAATCAAAAGAAACAATAGTATATACTTTGATTTCTTGTTTTTATTCTTCTTACTTTTCATTTATATAATTTTTCCTCCAAAATATTAGTAGTTAGCGTTTACTATTTTACTAAAAAACTCTTAATTTAATATTGCTCTAATTATATCATTAAAATTAAAAATTATCTATATTATGGAAGAATATAGTATAAAATTATTTATTTTCTTTCGGTAGTAGATATTCCTTTTTTACTTTAAGCATAAACTGATTCCACTTTTCTGCTTCTTTTTTATATAGTGGCTCATCAATGAAGTTAAGTGAGTGTGCTTTTCTTGCAATTTGATTAAGATTATTTCCTATTGCTCTCATCTCTTTCATAGTATCATAAAATTCTTCGCCCGGTTTTTCTCTTGGCTCAAAACCTATGATAAGATTTCTTAATAACTCTGATTCATTAAGTCCAACTTTCTTTGCTTTCTTTTTTAATTGTGTTGCTTCTTCCCTATTAAGCCATACCTGTTTTTTTATATTTCTATTTCTCATCTTGCACCTCCGTATTTACCTTTTCTAACTCTGCACATTTTGCTTCCATTTCATTTATTCTGTTAATTTGTAAACAACACATAAGAGTTGTCATTGATAAACCACCAATGATCAAACCCATTATAAAAAATAATAATTCTTTCATATTTCATTTTCCTTTCTCTCATATTTTTTAATAAGAAAAAGAGCCAACATATTTTTAAATATTGGCTCTGATATTCTCATAAGGGGTTTGGGGACTTTCCCCACATACGAATATATACGGGAGTATATATTCAGTGCTGGCTAGGACATACCTTTCTTAAAGATAGCCTGTTCTTAAAGTAAACATCTTCCACATTCTGAACAAAAATATGGGCAACTCTTACAACATTTTTCATCTACATTTTCTTCTAACTCTTCTTCCTTTTCTTCTTCATTATCATCTATTTCTTCAATTTCCATTTCAGTAAATTCGTTTGATATTTCCATTCCATCTAGTTCAAATAAATCAATTTTATCTAAAATATCATTCACAACTTCGGCTACTTTTTCTTCGCTTTCTGCACCAACTTCTAATTCAATTTGTTTTGATTTTTGTAATAAAACTTTAAACTTTTTCATCATTTCCATTCCTCTCTTTCTATAATCTTCGTCAACTAAATAATTAGTTACCTTCAGTAATTTTTCAAAATCTAAATCTAAAACTTCACATATTTTAATCAATGCAATAATATCAATTTTAGGTTTCAAACCGTTTTCAATTCGTGATACTTCGCTATGATTTATACCTGTTAAATCTTCTACATTTCTTATTGTAAGTCCTAATTCTAATCTTCTTTCTTTTAAAATTTTTGCTAATTCATAATAATCAAATCTCATAATTTTACCTTTCCCTTTCTCTATTTTTCTTTGGATTTATTCCTAATTTTTTGCATAAAAAATCATTGACATCCTTTCCTACTTTTGGTGGATCATCAATGATTTCATACTTATCTTTTAACAATGTTTGAATTGCCAATGTTGAGTTTCTACCTGCATTGTCATTATCTAAATGAAGAATAATCTTTTTAATTTCTGGGTGATTATTCAAATAATATTTTAAAGAAATCGGTAATGAACTATCTTTTATTTCTTTGGCAGGTTGATAAACTCCTCCTAATGATATAAGTGTTTCATTGTACCATTCTCGATTATATATTTTCATTAAAGTAGCATAAGAAAGTAAGTCAATAGCACTTTCAAACAAGTGTATTCTATCTGTTTTCTCTAATGCTTCTAATCTAAAAGAAAAAGCCTTATGACTTCCTGTTGCTTCTTTCATATATCTACTTTCATTTGTTCCTCTACACATTGCATACCTTGCATTTTTATTGTTATCATATCCAACAAATACAACATTGTTGTTAGGATAATCTTGATAAATCAGATCATTATCTATACATTCTTGTATGATATTTTCATCAATTCCTCGACTAATTAAATATGCTTTGGCTTTGTTATTATCAGGTGCTTTCTTGGGTAAATATAATCTGTTTTCCTTTTTTACAGAGTAACTTTTATACTCTTTTGGTGGTACAACTGCAACTTTACCAATAATAGTTTCTACTGCTTCTAAAAAAGAATATTCTTTTACTTTTATTAAATATTCTAACGCACTTTTACCTCCAATTCCTCTTGAAAACCAATACCACATACCATTGGAAATCTTTAAACTGTCGTGAGTTTTGGTCATAAAAGTATTTCTATTGAACTGTACTAATTCTTCTGGCTCATAATTTTTTAAATAAGTTAGTAAGTCCATTTGCTTTACTTTTTGTATAATCTCTGGTGAGTAGTAAGCCATATAAATCACTACCTTTCCATTGATTTATTTTTTTGTTTTTGCTCTTGCACTAATTCTTCCAACACCTCAAATGTGCAATCTTCAAGTGCTTGGTGTATGCCACTATCATTATCCATCCACCCATCATATAATTCTTGTAAAGGCTCTTTTGTTTTATTTAACGCTTTTATTTGGTCAATATCATATCTATCATATTCTGGATAAAACATTGCACATAATTCTTCTTTCATAACCTTTTCATACGCTTTATCAATAATCTTCTCTGCTGGACTTTTCTTTAAATCTTCAATAAAAGAATTGTACTCTTTTTCCAATTTTGAATACAATTCTTCTCTAATTTTCATTTCATTTGGCATTTTATTTACCTACCTTTCCAGTTCTTTTTTCTTTGGCTTTTCATCTCTAGTAATTTCATCTTGATATTCTCTAAAATTAGTTTTCTTTAAATCTTCTGCTTCCAATATATATTCTTCATTGCGATATCTTTCCTCTGCAATATTTATTGCTTCTTCAAGAGAATTAGCCTCAATGTCATAAACATTTTGTAATATTTCTTCAATTTCAACTTTATAAGTTTTCATATTATTATTCCCTCCAATCTAAAAAAGCGATTCTAGTTTTATACTAAAATCGCTCTTTACTATTTTTATTTTTTAATTATTCGTAGCAATTTAAAAAGGTAATAAGATTCCCTCATACCCACTAAAAATAATTCCTTTGCTTCTTCCCATCTTGCGTCATCTGCCGATCGCAAGTATTTTCCTAATGCTTCTGCTTCTTCTTTCGTTAATTCTTCACTTTCATTATCTTCTATAATTTTTCTTAATTTTGGAAAATCACATTGTAATTTTTCCATTTTTTCTTGTGCTAATCTGTATGACATATTATTTCTTTTTAATCTAACACAGACATCTGACACAAATTCACCAAAACTATCTTCACAGTAATTCCTGATAAAAGTTTCATCAAACAAGTTCATTTAAAACACCTCCTATTTATATTTTATAGGAAGCATTTTCGTAGTTCCAATGTGCAAATTATCTTGCATAAGCCCTTTCATAGTTTTGACATTCTACTTCTTCATTGTCAGAAAAATCTATCACTTCTTTTTCCTTATCATTCATATTTAATTTTATATTTAGTTCATCAAGTCTTTTAGATTTTTCCTTTAACTCTTGTTCTTGTTTGAATGGTCTTTTTGCTTCTTCTTTGGCATTTTCAAATTGTACTTTTGTATCTTCTAATGAATCTATTGTTGATTTTAAAGTATCTTCTATATCTTTTAATTCATTATCAATACGAGTAATATTACCACTTGGATCAGTTCCTAATCCCACTTCATAAGATAATTTATTTTTTAAAATAAAATTAAAAGTTCTGCCTATTTTATCAAATTCTATACTTGTTTTAAAACCTTTATATTCTCCCAATTCTATTGGCTCCGGATTGGTCATTCCTTTGCATATTTCTAGTATTTTATTTCCTGCTTCCATTCTATCTATATAAGTTTTTCCTTGAATAATCATCTTATCAAACTTTATTTCTTCGCCTGTTGTATTGCTTTTTAAAAGTTCTATATCCTCTTTTAAATTAGATATTTTTGTTTCTAATCTTTTGATTTCATTAGGATAATATTTGATTATTCTATCTTCTATGGCATAGATTTGACTTAAATGACTTTGTTTTAAAAGTTTTAGTTTAGCAACCTCTGTATCAAGTTCTGTTTTTTCAATTATTAAAGGATTTCCAGAAGCAAGTGATTTAATTTCAGCATAAGATAATGCTGTTTCATCAATATCTTCTGCACTTCTTACTGGTGTTTTAGATGTCATTATTTGTGATATAAATCTTTGTTTATTTTCTACTAATTGATAAAGATATGCGTCAAATGTTCCCTCTGTTACATAACGATAAATAAATACTTCTGGATTATTGTTTCCTTGTCTTATTATTCTTCCAGAGCGTTGTATAAGGTCGCTAGGTCGCCACGGACAGTCAAGATCGTGTAGTGCAATAAGTTTATCTTGGCAGTTAGTTCCTGCCCCCATTTTTTGTGTACTACCCATCAAAACTCTCGTTATTCCTTTACGAACTTTTGAAAATAATTCTTTCTTTCTAATGTCAGTATTTGCATAGTGAATAAATTGTACTTCATCTTCTGGTACACCCATTTCTTCTAATTTTTTCTTTAAATCATCATACACATTAAACTTACCGTCATTATGTGGAGTAGATAAATCACAGAATACAAGTTGAGTAAGTTGCTGGTCTTTATTTTCTTTCCATATACGATAAATATTTTTAGCACAGGTAGCCACTTTACTATTTGGATCATCTGGTAATATTTCATTCATAAGACGTTGGTCTAATGCTAGTTTTCTTCCATCATTCGTGATTTTAAGCATATTATCAATGGACGAGTCTACCATTTTATTTCTTACTCTTTCAGCACGATCTGCTAAATCTGCTACCATTTCTTTTTGTATTTCTGTTGGCTTTACTACAACATTTTCATAGTTTGCTTTTGGTACTGGTAGATTAAGCATATCTGATGTTTGAATATCTGCAACCTCTTTAAACATTGCCAGTAGTTCTGGTAAATTATAAAACTTGGCAAACCTCGTTTTGGCACGGTAACCTGTTCCCTCTGGTGCTAATTCAATAGCAGTAACTGTTTCTCCAAAAGTTGAAGCCCACGCGTCAAAGTTTTGGAGATTTCTTTTTTCAAGTTCTGCGTACTGTAAGTACCTTTGCATTGTATATAACTCTACCATACTGTTACTTACTGGTGTTCCTGTTGCAAAAGTTACTCCTTTTCCTCCAGTTAGTTCATCAAGATAACGACATTTCATAAATAAATCGCTAGACTTTTGTGCTTCTGTTTGTGCTATTCCTCCAACATTTCTCATTTTAGTATAAAGAAAAAGATTTTTATAATAATGTGCCTCATCAACAAATATTCTATCTACTCCTAATTCCTCAAATGTTACAACATCATCTTTTCTCGATGTGTCATTGAGTTTCTTTAATTTTGTTTCCAAACTTTTTTGTGTTTTCATTAGTTGTTTGATAGTAAATCGTTCTCCGTGATTTTCTTTTAAATCGGTAATACTTCTCATAATATCATCTATCTGTTTTTGAAGTATTTGTGTCTGTCTTTCAACTGACATTGGTATTTTTTCAAATTGACTGTGTGAAATGATAACTGCGTCATAATCTCCAGTTGCAATTCGTGAACAAAACTTTTTTCTGTTACCTGTTTCAAAATCTTTCTTTGTTGTTACGAGAATGTTGGCAGACGGATATAATTGCAAAAACTCCGAACTAAATTGCTCTACTATATGATTAGGAACAACAAACATACTCTTGTTGCATAGACCTAATCTTTTTGCTTCCATTGCAGCAGCGACCATTGTAAATGTTTTCCCTGCTCCAACTTCGTGTGCTAATAGGGTGTTCCCTCCATAAAGTATTCTGGCAATTCCATTGATTTGATGTTTACGAAGTTTTATTTCTGGATTCATTCCATCAAACCTTATATGTGAGCCATCATATTCTCGTGGGCGAATTGAGTTAAATTTTTCATTATACATTTTACATAGTCTTTGCCTACGTTCTGGATCAGTCCATATCCATTCTTCAAAAGCAGTCTTAATTTGTTCTTGCTTGGCTTGAGCAATAGCCGTTTCCTTTTTATTTAATTCTGGTATTCTTCTACCTTCATCATCTATTGTATAATCATATACCCTAACATCTTTTAAATTAAGTGTTTCTTCTATGATCTTATAAGCATTCACTCTATGAGTACCAAAAGTCGAATTGGCTTTTACATTACCTCTATCATAGTTCTTATTTTCAATACTCCATTGTGCCGTACTTTCCATATAATGCACTTTTACATTATCTTTTACATACCACGAAGGAGTTAGTAAATACCATATAAATTCTTCTATATCTTCTGGTGGAAGCCACGTTGCACCTAATCTTACGGCAATTTCGCTTGCTTCTAAATCTTTTGGCTGTACTTCTTTTAGATGTTTTACATTTGTTTCAAACCTTGAATCAGTTTTGGCAAATTCTTCTGCTATTTTTAATTTTTCACGAACATTACCACTTAAATATTCATCGGCAGTTACCCATACATTAGGATCACCATAAATAGGAACATTGAATATTTGCCCCTCTAAATCTTCCAACATCTTGTCCATATCTATACCACATAACTGTCGCATATAATCAAGGTCAACTCTTGCTTTTTCAGATATAGATACAACTAATGCTTCTTGTGCAGTATCGACTTTTGTTATTTGAATATTCGGCTTAATAGTCCTTTTAGTAAACATATCTGCTTTACTTTTTAATTCTTTATTTTCATCTAATATTTCTAATGAACATAACAAATAAAAACTATTATCATTAGAAAAAGCAGAGGTATTTGCTCTGCTATTGATTATTCCATATTTCTTTATAAAATTATCATACAAAGTATTCAATTTTTTCTGTTCTTGTTTTATTTCTTCATCTGGATAATCTTCTGTTTGTAATTCAATTAAAGTTCTGACGCAATCTCTAATTTCAATTAAGCCTTTTATTCTATTTTGTGTCGTTAGTGGTAATTCTTGTGGATACATTCTACTATTTTCACGGTAATATATTTTGTTATCTACAAGCGTGTATGAGAAATTTCTAACATTAACATCTGCAGGAATAGATAAATCTTCTTCATCTTCTCCAATGTCATCAAATTCATATTCTTTTATTTCGGCGTGTATATTTTGAATTGCGTTATTTAATTGTTCTTCAAGTGTAGTATCTTCATTTGCTTTACAAGTAGAGTCCATTCCAAATTGTGTTGACTCCATTACCATATTACCACAGATCATCTCTGGGTGATCTATAAAATATTTATTCATTTTGATACCATCTTCATTTGTATCTAAATGCACCCATTCCGGCTCTAAATCTGTAATAGAATCTCTTTTTTGTAGGAATATAATATCTGATGTTACTTTTGTTCCTGCATTTGCTTTGAAAGTATTATCTGGCAAACGAATAGCCCCTAAAAGGTCTGCTCTTTGAGCAATATATTTTCGTACGGCAGGACTTTCTTTATCTAATGTTCCTTTGCTCGTAATAAAAGCAATTACTCCACCCGGTCTAACTTTATCTATGGCTTTTGCGAAGAAATAATCGTGGATTAAAAAATTATTTTTATCATACTTTTTATCTAGTAATTTAAAATCTCCAAAAGGCACGTTTCCAATACAACCATCAAAAAAAGAGTCTGGAAGTACCGTGTTTTCAAAACCTTGTACTGCAATAGAACTCTTTTGATATAATTGTTGTGCTATTTTACCAGATATTTTATCGAGTTCAACACCATATAACTTACATTCGTTAAGAGTATCTGGCAACATTCCTATAAAATTACCAGTTCCACACGCAGGCTCTAGGATATTTGCCGTTTTCATACCCATTTGCTCTAATGCTTTATACATTGTTCTAATAACAACAGGTGGTGTATAAAAAGCAGTTAAAGTAGATTCCATTGCTGATTTGTATTCATCTTCATCTAATAAATTCTTTAATTCTAAATATTCACTAGACCACGAACTATTTTTATCATCAAATGCTTGTGGTAATCCACCCCAACCGACATACTGTGATAACACCTTTTGTTCTTCAGGAGTTGCAAAACGATTTTCTTTTTCACATAGTTTCAAAACTTTTATTGCAGCAATATTTCGATTAAACTTTTCCCTGTCTGTTCCTACTCCTAACATATCATCAGTAATATGAAAATTATTTCTATCTTCATTTTTAACTTCTGGGTGTAAATCAAAAGTAGTAATTCTTGATTTTTTCTTTTTCTCAAAAGCAGGTACAAACTCTGCTTTTTCCTTTTCAGCCAGTAATTCTTTTACATAGTCTATACTTTCATCTCTAAATATTGGAAAACCAGTTGTTCCTTGAAAAGTAATATCTTTTAATGATACTCTATCATTATTGATACTATCTACAATAAACTTTCTGTTATCTATTGTTAGATGTTCTCCAATTAAATCATCTAGTTCTTCTTTTTGTTTTTCTACAACTTCGTATTTCTTTTGATATTCTTTTAATCTTTCTATATCATTTTTATCAACTAATTTAACAGTTCCATCATCATTATATTCAAATAATTGATTAAATAGAAAATCATATAATTCTTTTCCTACCCACTCATTTTCATCATCATAACCCACGATTTCTTCATCGGAGTTAAAATTCACTTTTATATCAAATATCTTATGTTGGTGCAAGATGTGTTCAACAAGATCAACTTCATCATTAAACTCTCCATATTCATTAGGAGGTGTTTGTTCTTCTTGTTTTAATTTTCTGACTTTTAAATGGTCATTTGCAGGATTTTCTTGAACTTTCCTATCAAATTCTTCTCTTGAAAATTCTTGATTAAACAATGGATATTGGTAATCATATAGTCTTACTGTATTATCATCAAAAGAAATAATCTCATATTCGTCTGCACCAATATATACTTTATCTCCTAAATGATACTCATATTCTTCTATATAATCTACATTTTCTTCTATAATTTCAGTATCATTTTTTTCTTCTTGTTCCAGAGTATCTTCATATTCTGCTTTTTGACTATTTTCGTGTTCTTCTAGCCACTTCGGATAATACTCCATTTCCTTTGGATTTAGATAACAGTCTAATTTGATTAGTTCTTTTAGTCTTTTTTCAACAGTATTCCATTTCAATAAAATTTCTATTTCATCTGCTTCATATCCACGATATAAAGTAATACCTTTGCTACTACTATCAAATCCAACACCAGAGCCTTTTACTGTATGGGTACTTCCACTTAATCCATAGAGATTTTTTAAAAATGTTATATTCTCATTTATAGACAAACTACTTTGTAATTGTCTATAAATATAAAACTTTCTTTCAGGGTTTTGTTCTTGAAAAAAAGTATCTATAAACTCTTGTGAAAATTCTAACTCTGGTTTTTCTTGTTTCTCGTTAAGGTCTAATAATGATAATTGTTCTTTTTCAGTTGGTAACTTTTGTTTTCGATCATATAATTGGTGCAACAATATCATTGAATTATAGTGGTCAGTCAAATCTTCCCAACTTATAAAACTTTCTGTATCTCTTGATAAGAAATTTCCTATCCAAATTAAAAGTCCATTGTCAAATGCTTTATACCCATATAATTCTGTTTCAATAAAAATACCAACATAAACATTATCAAAAGCATTTTTAAGATATTCTGCCCTTTTAGTTCTATCTTTTTCAGTTTCAAAATAATTTTTAATTTCTTCATTAGTAACTTTTAAATTAGCAAAACTTAATATCTGATTTACTTTTGCGTCTATAACAACATAAGGACAGTTACTACTGTCCTTATCAAACACACCTAATTGTAAATTAGCTCTTTCGTTGCTATCTCCTCTGCTGATATCTTCAAGTTGTTCATCAAGCCCACCCATCTCATTTGGTCTTGTTGTTTCAATTCTTCCGTCACGTTTTCTTGTTTCATCATCTGTGATACTAATTGTTCCACTTTCGTTTCTGCTTGTTCCTGTATCTCTGATAGGTGTTCCATCAACTGGTCTTTCATTAGAAGTGTCGTGTATAATGCTTTCTTGTGGTCTTTTAGGTATCTTAACCTCATCAATGCGTATTTCCCATTGACCTCTTTTCTCTCTTTCTGTGGTAGCATTAGGTCTGGTATTCTGTAATCTCCCTGCATTGTGTAAGTTATTTCTTTCATATTCCTCGCTCCTTTCACTTTCAATATTTCTGTTATCACTTATATCATAATCTTTTTGATTTTCTTTATCAAATGTGCGAATTTTATCTATTTCATTTATTCGTACATTTTTAATAGTAGAATATATTTCACGCAAACCCATTTCTGATATATCACTTGTAGCAATACCTAATCTTGTTATTGTATCGTAAGTATTGAACTCTTTTATATCTTTAAAATCATCTGCTTTAAAGTATTCATTAGGATCAATCCCACATCTTTTCATCATCATAAAAGCAACACTATTAGATAGTAAACTTTGATAAGTTGCTTTTATATGAGTATCGTCTTGTGAACCTAATACACTGTTATTTGAAAATTGCTTTAAATCTTCCAAATAATCGGGCAAATTATCTTCTACCATATTATATGCTGATGAAATAATTGCATTTGCAAGTGAACTTTTATCCTCTAACTCACCATATCTATTTTCCAATGCTTCAATAACATATTCTTCGTATGCTTTTGTAACAGTCCATAGAAGAAAGTTTTTACCTAATCTACTATTCGTATCTGATACATCAAAAACATATCTCATATATGGGTATCCATTTTTTTCAGTTAGTAAAGCAATACCAGTTGCTCCTTTGTTTACCCACCTTTTAAATGCTTTATTCCACGTTTCAATTTCAGCACAAGCAATAGTTTCTGGCTTTTGAGCATAAATAAGTGCTTGATCGGAGAAAGAATATTTATAATTCATTGCAGCACATTCCATAAAAGAAACCCATTCCTCTGGATTTTTAGTTAAATCTTGCAATGTTTCTCCATATAGAGCAGTAATATCTCTAATTCTTCTAGCCAATATAATCACCTCCATTCTGTTCTATATTTTGTTCTTATTCATTATTCATTTCTTGTTTTTTTGCTTCTCTCACTTTTTGTAGGACTTCAAAATAGTTTGTACTAATTTCTAAATCTTCTACATTGTAAATTAACATATATATAATTTCAGAGGCTTCATTAGGATAAAATCTAATATCAACTTTTGTTTCTTGTTCTTCCTCTGTTCTTGGAATACTATATCTTAATAATTTATCTTTCATTTTAGTTGCAAGTTGTGCAACTCTTTCATTACTCATTTGTGTATATCTTGTAAGCATTTCCACTAATAAATTAAATTTTTCTATACTTAATTCCACTTTTACAGGTGGTATTCTTTTTTGATATGGCATTTTATAATCTCCTTTCTATCTTTCTAAATCTCTATTATCTCTTACTTTGCTATTCAAAGTAATATTATTTTGATATTTTTCTAATGCTTCTTTTAAAGCAGTATTTCCTAATAACTCATCAACTTTTGCTTGGGCTTCTTTTTTATTGTGTGCCTGCACTTCAAAAGTGATTTTCCCATTTATATTTACATCGACTTCAAATGTTTTCATTGTTTCTCATTTCCTTTCCCTTGATTTCCACTTAAAAAAGCAATTATATCTTTATTTTTAATTGCTTCCTTAAACTCTATAATTATCATTATTTCATTAGAAGATAATGTTGGTATTTTCTTTAAATCTGACATCTGCATAGCAAGTATTTTTTTATCAGTATTAAACCCTGCTTTGAATAATTTTTCTAATGTCTTGGTAATTAAATTCAAATTGTATTTCGCTTCCATATATGCGTTCCTCCTTATATTTTTTCAACTAATTCGCAAATGATTACAATTTGTTTATTTGTATTGTGTCTGCAAGTAATAAGTGTCAATGTGCTTTTTTGTCCATTTCTTGTTATTTCAGCAGTACCAGTTTTCTCAATATCATAAGTGTTAATCATACGGTACTTATATTCATAGCCATTATAGAAAATGCTTACTGTATCATCTATTTGCATTTTATCAAGATTTCTAAAAAATGCAGTTCTTCCATTTCCACTATGTGCTGCTAAAATTACATTTCCATTTTCTTGATCTGGCATATCTGATTCGTCAAGAATTTTGATATTTCGATTTACATTATTGTAGTAACTATCTTTTGCAACTAAACCTCTTTCAAGGTTTATACTTGGTATTTTCAAAACTGCAATATAATTTAATGAATTAGTTGGTTTCACTTCATTATCTTTACTTTCTGTTTCTTCTGTTTCAGTAGGTAAATCTTCATCTACTTTTTCTTGTTCCTCATAAAATTCTACAAGTGCTTTATCTTCTAAATTATCTGTTCTCATATCAAGAAATATTTTCATTCCAATTACGCTAACTCCAATTAAGATAAGCAAAGAGCCAACTATTAAAAGTTGACTCTTTTTGCCTTTCTTATTGTTGTTTTTTTCTTTTTTTAACATAAACAACAACTCCTATTCCACTTATAATTAGTAAGCCACCAAAGATTTCAATTAAATGATAATCGTTAATTCCTGTATTAGGAACTTCAACAACAATTTTTTCATTTTCCATTGTCGCTTTTACGATTTCACCATCTTCTCTAATCTCAAAATACATTCTTTCTTCATTAAGAACGTATCCTGCCGGTGCCTCCTTTTCCAAAATATAGTAACGTCCATATCTCATTTCTTCAATGACAATTTTTCCGTTTTCATCAGTTCTACTACTAAATACTAATTCATCTTGTTCATTATAAATTTCGATTAAAGTATCTGGTAGTGGTGTTCCTGTCGATAAATCTACTTTTGTAAATTCTAATGTTCCAGTAATAGGTTTGTTTTTCATTTCTGCTTTTACTACTTCGCCATCTTCTGTAATTTCAAAAGTGACTTTTTCATCTGTTATTACATATCCTGTTGCACTTTCTTTTTCTAAAATATAGTATTTTTTTCCTGCAACTAAATCAGTAATAATAATTTTACCATTCTCATCAGTTTCTCCTGTGAAAATTAGTTCATTTGTATCTTCTACATAAATTTCAATTATTGTATTTGGAATTGGCTCTCCATTTACTAAATCTGTTTTAGTGAATTCAAGTTCTCCTTTTTTCAATTCATTTTTTAGTTTTAATGTTTCAGATACAATAGCAGTTTTATTATCGATTTCAGTTAATTCTACTTTGTGTTCCGTTGTATCTATAACGTGGTCATTTACTGTCTTGGTTTCCTTGATTAAATATTTTCCTAAATAAAGGTCAGTAAATGTGGCAGTTCCCTCTGATCCTGTTTCAATAGATTTTATGAACTCGCCCTTTTTATAATGAGTAACACCATCTGGAGTAATGATGTCTTCATCTGCATAAATTGAAAATTCTACTCCACTCAATTTGATTTCTTCATAAGAGTATTTTCCATCTTCAACAGTAAATGCTTCTCCTGTCTTTTCAATTACAACTTCACCCATTATCTTATCATTAGCAAACTCAACTTCAATATATTTTCCATACTCATCATCTTCTATAATTGTACTGTTCTCATCTAGTCTAAATACAATACCTTCTTCATTTAAAAGGTATCCAGACGGACTGGTTAGTTCCTCGATTTGATAAGTGGCACTTGTTAAAGGATAAGGAGTGATAAACACACCGTTTTCATCGGTTTTGAACTCACAGATTTCTTCTTTATCTGGATAAGTTACTTTTTGACATACATATTCTCCTGTATCAAGATTTTTGATTTTAAATGTTACATTTTCATAAGGTATAACTTTTCCTGATTCAGAATCTGTTTTTACAAGTTTTAATTTTGCAGTAATTGGGGCATTTGATAAAGCGTATCTAATTGTTTGTGGTGAGTTTCCATTAACAACTATTTTAAAGTCTTTTACTTTCTCGTGTCCATCTGTTGCATTAAGTTGTTTTACAGTATATGTGCCATAAACGAGATTAACTTTTGAGTAACCTTGTTCGTCAGTCTTAACTGTTGTAACGTGATTTCCTTTACTATCATAAATACCAAATTCGATATTTACTTCTGGTTTTAAAATACCTGTTTCAGGACTAGCATAATACTTGTTGATTTCCACATCTCTTTTGATAATTTGTTCGTACACACTTATTGCAGGGTGTAAATCTTCGGTAGTAATTTCAAAATAGTATTTATTTGTATCAAGTTCATATCCTGTACTTGGACTGATCTCTTGCAAATAAAATGTTCCAATGTCTGGCAAAATTGGACTTGTAACTGTTCCGTCAGCCTTAGTTGTAACTTTCTCAACTAATTCATCATTAAGATTATAAATACCATAAACTGCACCCTCTAATGTTGCTTCAACACCTTGTGGCTCATTTGTTTGTGTATCATTATCCTTCTTTTCTACTGTTACATCTCCACCTTTTGTATCAACTTTAACAGAAGCAACTACTGGATCAGAAAATCTAAAATATCCCATTTTTTGAGAGTTTACTCCATTTCCTAAATACACAATAGTTGTAAAATTATCGTAATGTTTTCTTACTACATTTAATGTTTGTTCACCTACTTCAAGAGGTGTGATATAAATATCATTTCCATCAATTCTTACAGAAAGTCCATCAGAACTATAAACCTCATACTCACTTAATACACCATTTGAATCAGTAAGTTTAAATTCTTGTCCAATTACTGCTTCTTGTTTTGTTCCATTAAAACTAGGTTTATTGTAATGAGAATTTACTAATCTCATTATTTCATTTTTCTCTGCGTCTATATTGATATAATCACCGTGTCCAGAGGCTTGTGTCCAGAACTCTACAATTTGACCTCCTGTTGTTTCCCATATAAGGGCTTGTGTAGCCATTCTATATCTTAATGTTTGATGTCCGGGATAATCGTATCCATAATGACCAATAAGTTCTATTTTCTTATTGATTTCTGCACTATATGGAGATGATTGCAAGCCGTCATAACCTAAATAACTTGTTGTTGCAATATCAATTCCCGGCTCAATACAATAAACGACTTTTCCATTCATTGTATAAGTTTCATATTGTGCTGACATATAAGGCTTTCCACCACCACGTCTTGTGTACCATACATCTGGCACTTTTGGGTGTGATAATGTTGCGTTTGTTGCTGCACTAACTATTGCTGGCATTGTAAAAGAAAACACTTCAAACAATGTTAATGCAATTAGTAATACTGATAATAATTTTTTACATTTCATATCTAATCATTTCCTTTCTAAAAATAAAAAAAGCAACCGTTTTATGGTCGCTTCCACTAAAATTATTCTTTATTCCATTGGGTTTGTATAATCAAGGTGTAACTTATATCCTAAAACTTCGCCTTTATAAATTATTTCCTGACAACTAAAACCCAATATATTTACTGTATCTGCAAAGGCTTTTTCAAACCCTGCTTTTTGACATTCCTCGTAAGTAGCATATTCTACCTGTTTTTTTAACCTTTCGTATTCCTCGTCTACTTGTGGTACTGGTGTTTGTTCTTGAACATTGCTCGTAGCAGGTGGCTTCTGTTCCTGTTTTTGTTCCTCTTGGATTTGAGGTTTACTCTCACTTTGCTCCGTTTTAACAGATTTATTACTTTCTTCTTTTTGGATCACAGTAGGCTGTTTTTCATTACTTTTTTGAGCCTCATTTTCTTCTCGCTCCTCTTGTTTTTCCTCTGTTAATCCATTTGAAGTAGACTCTTGCTCTGTTTTCTCAACCGTTTCTTCCTCTTTCTCTACCTCATTTATCTCTGGAACATCACTTGTTTCATTCACAACACTTTTTTCCACCTCTTTCCTTTCATTTGCCATATTTCCGACAAATACTACACTCAATACTGCAAGTAAAACCATTAGAAAAATCACAAATACAATTTTCTTTTTCATACCGATCACTTCCTTTGATTCCAGTATAATCTAAAACAATAATTTTTGCATTTGTGTAATTATATATTTTTTTTCAGTTAGTAATACAGTTAGTAATATACTAGGGAGGTTTGTAAGGAGGGATTTTTCGTAAAAGATACTCCCACTACCTTGCTTCCATACTTCGCTTTTTTTCCAAATACTTGTTGTAAAAGTCCAATGCTTTGTAAATGTGATCGGCATACTTTTCCTTTGGCATACCTCTTGGCATTTTTGGGGTTAAGTTTTTGAAATCAAGTTTTAATTTTTCCACTTGATTTGGCTTTTGTTGACTCAATAGTTCTTCAATTTTATCTTCACTTAACTTCCCACTTTGACTTAATCGTTTCATTTCTTGTGCCTGTGATAATGATGGTGTAGCAACATTACATTCAATACTATTCATAAGCCATTTTTGTTCTTGCTTTGTAAGGAATGAAAGTTCTACTGCCGGACTAAATGCAATTTCTTCACTATCTACCATATCAAGTAATGGTTTTATTAGTTCAGTCAGTCTTATATATCTTTGTATTTGTCTGGCACTATCATCACTTTTTTCGGCAAGTTTTAAATCAGTTCTCAACTTTGTGCCAACTTGGCACGAAGTTAAATCTGTTCTCTTACCTTGATGTTTTTCGGCTTCCATTCGTATTTTATAAGCAAATGCTCTTTCACTAAATAATATTTTTTGTCTTTGTTGCAAGTTGCTATCAACCATTATTATTGCAGCCTGCTCATCTGTTAAATCTCTAACAATGCAGGGCATAGTTTCTTTGTTTGCAATTTCACTTGCTTTCTTTCTTCTATGTCCAGAAATCATTTGGTATTTACCATTTCCTATTGGTCTTACTAATGCAGGCTCTCGAACACCATCTTTTTCTATACTACTTGCCATTTCCTTTAATTCATCATTTACAATAACTTTAAATGGGTGATTTGGAAAGTCTTCAATTTCTGTTATTGGTATATCAATAACTTTTTCTAAATTAGCCGTTTGTCGTTCTTCTTCTGTTGTAAACAAGTCATCTAACTTTGCAAACGGCATTTTTGTTTCGTTCTTTGCCAATATCAACCACCTCCTTTGCAAATGAAGAATATGCCTCTGCCACTTTACTGTTTTTATCGTAAGTGAATATGCTCTTACCTCGTGAAGTTGATTCTGCTGTTTTTACTGCAAGTGGTATTTGTGTTTCAAAAAAATTGAACATACTTCCATAATTTTCTTGTAGTTGTGTTTTTACTTCTTTTGATAAATTTGTTCTTTTATCTACCAAAGTCAGTAATACACCATCTACTTTTAAATCTGGGTTAATCTGTCTTCTTACTTTGGAAATTGTTTTTAATAAATGCGTCATACCTTTTGCAGCAAGAAATTGTGATTGAACTGGAATAATAACACTATCTGCACTAGCAAGAGCATTTATTGTTACCATACCTAAACTTGGCATACAGTCCAATATAATATAATCATAATCTTTTTTGATTTCTGACAAACAATTTCTCATAGTGTACTCCCTACTCATTGCATTGACTAATGACATTTCTATTGCCGACAAATCCAAATTAGCAGGAATTAAGTCTACATTTTCTTTATGGTGTAATATTGCTTCTTTTACTTTTATTGGCTCGTCATTCATAGACTGTTCCATTAAATCTGCTAATGTTAAAGGCAATTTATCTTGTTCATACCAACCCATATAAGTCGTTAAATCACCTTGTGGATCAGCGTCCACTAAAAGAACTTTCTTACCCATTTGAGATAATGCAACTCCTGTACTAAAAGCCGTTGTTGTTTTACCAACTCCACCCTTTTGATTAGCAACTGCAATTACCTTACATTGTGACATCTTCATCTCCTCCTTTCTTTTATATTTAGCCACCTTATATAAATAAGATGGCTATGTACTGCCATTTCAAGGCACAAAAAAAGAACTGATATTTTATTACCAGTTCAAAATATGTTATTTTTACATCTCATCATAGTATTTTTCTAACTCATCTATATTTTTAAAATACTTTAATCCCGATTTTTCTTCATTTATAAGCCAATCAATAAGTCCTTGTTCAAGTTGTAGTGCATAAGTATTTCTTAACAGTCTAATACATTCTTCATTATCTATCTTCGTTATATTTTGTTCTTGTTCATCAATTAAATAAAATGCTCTATTGTTCTTATCATAAGAGTATAAAAATCTTTGATTTCTTTGTGAAAACCAGTATCCACGATTATATTCCGGATATCTTTTACTATAATCTTCTATCATTTTATCTTTATCCTTTCTTATCTACTAATTTTATTAATAATTCATCAATAGGAGTTGTATCTTCTTTTTCTCTTAATAACTTGTTCCTTAATTCAACTAATCCATTCACAAGCATTCCGTATTCTAAACTATCTACTTTTAACTTTATTTTACTCATTTATGATCACACTCCTTTTTCTTATAAATATTATATTACTTATTAGAGAAAAAAGAAAATGTATAAATCATACTTGATATGGAATTTCTAATGTTTGAGGAATATTTAAAGTATTAGTATATTCTTCAAATTTATCTACTGTTTCAGTTTCCATTTTGTTTGTAACTTTAACATAAATATTATAAGTAGTTTGTATGCTAGAATGTCCTAATCTTTTTGATACTGCTTTAATATCTGCACCATTTTCAATTAACCTAGTTGCGTGCGTATCTCTGAAATCGTGAAATCTACTATTAATACCTAATTCATAATGAATTACTTTAAACGCGTATTTTGGCGAATCAGTTCCTAAAAACTGTCCATTTTCTTTAACAAAAACTAATTCAGCCTTTGGTAAAGCAACTTCTAATTCTGCTTTTGCTTCAACTAATTTTATTTCCTCTTTTTTAGTAATATCATTTAATACTCTCTTTTCATAATAATAAAGATATGAGTCGCCATAAAACTTTTGATTTTCCTCCTGCTCTTTTTTATATTCTTTTAAAGCATTTACTAAAGTATCACCAATAGATATAGTTCTTTTACTTTGTGGATTTTTACAATCTCCATAATACCAAACTCCAACCGAATGTCCTTTAGTAATATTTTTTCTTTTTGGTAATCCATATTGATTTTTTTTGATTATATTTTTATTTATAGTCAATGTCTTTTTATTGAAATCAATGCAGTCCCAAGTCAACCCATATACTTCAGATACTCTCATTCCTGTATAATAAGCAGTTAAAAATGAATAATAAATTGAGTGTGTTCCTTTAAATCTCTCCAATATTCTCTCTATTTCCTCTTGAGTAAATATGTGTGCAGGATCAGTATCAATTTTATCTATTCTTGGAGTATGAACGTGTTCTGCCGGATCAGTGTTAATATAATTTAATGTATAACACGCATACTTTAGAGAACCTTTAACAACTTTCAAAATACTTGCCATATAATTTTTAGAAAAAGCATATTCAACATATATTTTATTTATAAATTCTTGCAATAATCTTGTATCTAATTGCCATAATTTATAAAATCCTATTCTCGGCTTAACGTGATTCTTAATAATATTTATATAAGATATTGTAGTCGAATAATGCAAATTAAAACTAGCATAAGTATCTATCCAATAATCTAAAAAATCTGCATAGGACATATTTTCTTTTAATTGTACTTTGTTTCCATTGTAATAATAATCATTATAGGCTTTTGCTCCCTCCTTAAATGCTTCTGATTTTGTTGAATAACCTGACTTCGTTATCCATTTTCTTGTTCCATCAACTGTTGCTATTTCAAATCGGTATTCATATACCTTTCCACGTTTTCTTACGCTTACCATAATTATCTCTCTCCTTCACTAAAATATTTAGTGAAACGGAAAATGCCAGCATTTCGAATGCTGACATTTTAGATAACTATGTCCACAAATTTGTCCACGTAGATTCTCGTTGATATATAAGGGTTTTCTTTCCTTTTGTCCACAAAATTAAATTTATGTGGACAAATCGTGGACAACTGTCCACTGTGGACAAAATTTTCGATTTTTTTGATTTTTATAAATCCTTATTTTATAAGGGTTTTACGCATTTTTACCACAACAGTTTTTGTACTTTTTGCCACTTCCGCATGGGCACAAACTATTTCTACCTACTTTTGGTTCATTGTTAATTATAGTTGTGCTAGCAGCTCCTGATTTTCGAGGTGTATTATTGTTTACATCTTCTAATCCCGAACTTGTTATTTTAATTGTTTGGGCTCTTTGTAAATTGTTATCCTCTCTTTTACGTGAATTCATTATAAATCTAACAACATCAACTTTAATGTCATTAACCATCTGGTCAAACATATCAAAGCCTTCTATTCTATATTGAACAACAGGATCTTTTTGACCATAAGCACGAAGTCCTATACCATTTTTCAATTCATCCATACTATCAATATGATCCATCCATCTTTCATCAACTATTTTTAGCATAACAACTCTTTCTAATTCACGCATTTGAGTTTCACCTATTGTTTTTTCTTTTGACTCATATTCACTATGCACTCTATCTTTTACTTCATTTATTACATCATTTAAATTTATTTTATCTTTATTTAAACTTTCTATGTTAGATATAGCAAAATTTGCATTTAATTCTTGTAAAAGTGCTTCTCTATTTATATTTTGTGGCTCGGAACTATAAGAAGCAATAGTTTCATCTATTAAAGAATCTATCATTTTATAAATATTTTCTTTTATATTTTCTCCATCTAACACTTGCCTTCTTTGTTTATATATAATTTCCCTTTGTACATTCATAACATCGTCATATTGAAGTACATTTTTTCTTATACTAAAATTTCTACCTTCGACTTTCTTTTGTGCAGATTCCACAGCATTAGAAATCATTTTTGAAGCTATAGGCATATCTTCATCTGCTCCTAAAGTATTATATACTTTTGTTATAATGTCTCCGCCAAATATTTTCATTAAATCATCATCTAATCCAATATAAAATCTTGATTCCCCCGGATCTCCTTGACGTCCACTACGTCCACGAAGCTGATTATCTATTCTTCTTGATTCATGACGTTCAGTTCCTATTATTTTTAATCCACCAGCAGCAATTACTTTTTCTTTTTCTTCTTTTATTTCTTTATCATATTTTGCTTTTAATTCATTGAATTTATTTCTTAAGTCAATAATTACTTGATCATTGGTTTCATTAAATGCTGTTGCTTCTTCAATTTGATCTGCTGAATATTTAAGTTTTCTCATTTCTTGCTTAGCTAAATATTCGCTATTTCCACCAAGCATAATATCTGTTCCACGTCCTGCCATATTTGTAGCAATTGTAACTGCACCAAATTTACCTGCTTGCGCAATTATTTCAGCTTCTTTTTCATGATATTTAGCATTTAAAACTTCGTGTTTAATTCCTTCTTTTTTTAGCATACTGCTTAGTTTCTCTGATTTTTCTATTGAAACTGTACCAACTAAGACTGGTTGACCTTTACTATGGCTTTCTTTTATATCTTCTATTACTGCTCTATATTTTACATTTTCATTTTTGTATATTACATCTGAATTATCTTTTCTAATCATTTCTTTATTTGTTGGAATTTCTATAACGTCTAGTTTATATATCTCTTCAAATTCTGCTTCTTCAGTCATAGCAGTACCAGTCATACCTGATAATTTATCATACATTCTAAAATAGTTTTGGAATGTTATAGTTGCTAAAGTTTTAGACTCATCAGCTATTTTTACATGTTCTTTTGCTTCAATTGCTTGATGCAATCCATTATTATATCTCCTTCCATACATTATTCTTCCTGTAAATTCATCAACAATTAAAACTTCACCATCTTTTACAATATAATCAATATCTTTTTTCATAATTCCATGAGCACGTAATGCTTGATTAACATTATGAACAATTTCAGAATTCTCTATATCATTAAAGTTTTCAAGATTAAATTCTTTTTCGGCTTTTTTTATACCTTTTTGAGTTAATGAAGCTGATTTAGCTTTTAAGTCTACTATATAATCATATTTTTCATTTTCTTCTGCTTGTTCTATATTTTTAGAATCTTCTTCTATTATAACTTTAGGGGTCAACTTTCTTACAAAATTATCCGCTTTTTTATATAAATCAGATGATTGTGCTCCTCTTCCTGATATAATAAGTGGTGTACGAGCTTCATCTATTAAAATGCTATCAATTTCATCCACTATTGCATAGTTTAATTCTCTTTGAACTAATTGATCTTTATATATTACCATATTATCTCTTAAATAATCAAAACCAAATTCGTTATTTGTTCCATAAGTTACATCTGCTAAATATGCTTTCCTTTTTGCTTCAGGCTCCATACCAGCAATTACTAATCCAACTGATAATCCTAAAAATTTATATACTTTTCCCATCCAGTCACTATCTCTTTTAGCTAAATAATCATTTACAGTAATAACATGTACTCCTTTACCTGTTAAAGCATTTAAGTACACTGGTAATGTAGCAACTAATGTTTTTCCCTCACCAGTTTTCATTTCTGCTATTCTACCTTGATGTAATATAATTCCACCTATTAATTGAACATCAAAATGTCGCATTCCCAATACTCTTTTAGAAGCTTCTCTAACTACTGCAAAAGCCTCTGGTAATATATCATCTAATGTTTTGCCTTCAGATAACATTTTTTTAAATTCATTTGTTTTATTTCTTAATTCACTATCACTTAATTTTGATATTGTTTCTTCAAAACCATTTATTTTCTCTACTATTGGTTTTATTCTTTTAACTTCTTTCTGACTATATGTTTTAAATAAACCCATTAATTTACTTCCTTTCATTTTATGTTTAATTCACTATGTAAATATATCACTTTTTAGAAAAAATCGCAATATAAAATTATAAAAAAATAAACAGAGCACAGTATACTCTGTTTATTGAAAAAAGATTTAGTTGCTCTTTGAATCTACATTTCTAGAAATTTCCGACTGATAATAAAGTAATGACTCTATTTTTTGCATTAAATTTCTCTTTTCTTCAGATTCATCTTGAAGTTTTTTTACATAGAAAAGTAAATTCTTTAGTAATCCTATTCCAATAGGATTTTTTAAATCAATGGATATTAATTTTAATAACTCCATATAATCGTCTAAATTATCTGTATCATTAATATTGATTGCAAGATAATTTTTATATGGTGAATTATAAATGTAATCAAATATTTTCATTTTATTTAATTCACCAAATTTCAAATTGAAAATTCTTTCAAAAAGTAGGTCTATTTCGTCCAAGTCCATTGTTTTTGAAACAATTTCAAACAATCTTGAATCTGGAATTATTCCCATTTGCCAAATTGTCTCAAGCATCCATGGTTCTGCATAATCTTCCAGTATTGCCTTTATTTTTTCATCCTCCTCAATATTAATCCCTATCAATGACACAAATAGCATATTCAGTTTCTTTAACTCGTTCCTTCCTTTAAATAGACGCATATTCTCTAACAAGCAATATACATCTAAGTTGCTAAATTTTTCACAAATTTCCTGAGTCCGTTCAAATCTTTCTTCAAAGTTCATATAGATCCCCTTTCATTCTTTCTCACTGAATTATCTGTGAGTTGTATGTGTGTATATACGAATATATAAATTATATCACTTTATCTGTATTATGTCAATTAACTAGTACTATAAAAATTATATCTATGAAAGAAATGTGATAATGTCTTAAGTAATGAAATAAGAAAATGTCCC
>CAUWNG010000028.1:0-27877 GCA_963560005.1 uncultured Clostridia bacterium | reverse complement strand
TGTCACCATAGAAAGCATCCATTTTACCTTCATTATCAATAAATACTAATTTGTTAGCATCTGCTTGAGATAAACCATTAACTGTTACTTTTAATCTTACCCATGCTGCTTGTTCAACATTATGGATAATTACTTTTTTATCTAAACTACTGTATTCTTTCTTTTCTAAAACTTTACCACTAGCATCATAAGTATCTGTACTTGTCCCTAAAAATAAAGTTGCAATATATTCTTTATCATGTTCAATTAGATAATTAGAAAGTTTAGTTCCTTTACCTATTAATATTGGTATAACTCCTGTTGCTAAAGGATCTAAAGTTCCAGTATGCCCTACTTTTTCTTTTAATATCTTTCTTACTTTATATACTATATCAAAAGATGTACATCCAATTGGTTTATTAACTACTATAACTCCATTCATAAATTCTCCATATAATAACTATTTTAAATACATTTTAGTTTGTCTTATAAGCACTTCTTTTGCCTGTTCCATACTTCCAGGAATTATACAAGCTGCTGCTCTAGGGTGTCCCCCTCCACCAAATGTTAAGCAAATATCAGAAACATTTACATAATCATTAGATCTAAATGATGCTCTATATCCTCTTTCTGTTTCTCTTACAAATATAGATACTTCTACCCCTTCTATATCTCTTCCTATTTCTACAATTCCATCATGATCTCCATTTTCTGCATTTACATTTTTTTCATCTTCTAATGTAATATATGTAAATGTTATCTTTCCATTTTCTAAAAATTCCATTCTATTCATAGCTAATTTTTGCAATTCGAATTTTGGTTTTGATATTGTTTGTAATACTTGTTTATATACACTTGAAACATTAATTCCTTTATTTAATAGCCATGCAACAAATTCAAAAGTTTCTGTTGTTACACCTTGATATCTAAAACCTCCAGTATCAGTAATTATACCAGTCAAAATGCATGTTCCTATTTCTTTGGTAATTTCTATTCCAAAATATTGTAATATAACTAAAATAACTTGGGCTGCAGCTGGTGCATCTGGATTTACATAGTTATAATCACCAAACATCATATTTGTACTATGATGATCTATATTAATTTTTACTTTTGCACATTCAAAATATTTTGCAAATCCATTTAATAATTTTATAGATGCACAATCTACAGCTATAGCCAAATCATAATTATCTACATTGCTTTCAACTTTTATCTCATCTATGCCAGATAAGAAATTAAAAATTCTAGAATGTTCAGGAATAATTATATCTGGTTTCTTTCCCATTATTTTCAATGCATTATATAGTCCCAGACTACTTCCTATAGCATCCCCATCAGGATTTTCGTGTGTTAATATTACTATTTTATCTGCCTTATTTATCTCTTCTAAAATACTATCTAAAGTCATTTTACTTCTTCCCCTTATTAATTAATTGTCTTCTTTATTTTTTAATTCTTTTAATATAGAATCTATTCTTTCTCCATATTCCATAGAATCATCTAATTCAAAAATCAATTCTGGTGTTATTCTTAAATTAATTCTTTTAGCAATTTGACTTCTAATAAATCCAGAAGATTCTTTTAAGCCTTCTAATGTTTTATTAATATTTTTAGAATTTAATATACTAACATATACTTTAGCATATTTCAAATCTGGTGTAATTTTCACTTTTGTTACACTTATTAAACCTGTTACATTAGGATTTTTTAATTCAAAACTTATAATATGGCTTATTTCCTTTTTCAGTTCTTCATTTATCCTACCGTAATCTATTATTATTCTTTTGCATTTATACCCTCCTTGAATCTTTTTGTTTAAACTTTGATAAATTCTTTAAAGTTTAATTAACGTTTTACCTCTTCCATAACAAAAAATTCAATGTTATCTTCTTCTTTAATATCATTAAAGTTTTCTATTTGTATACCACATTCATATCCTTTTGCTACTTCTTTTACATCATCTTTAAATCTTTTTAATGATACTAATTTTCCTTCATGTATAACAACATTTTCTCTTATAATTCTTACTCCAGCATTTCTTTCTATTTTTCCATCCGTTACATAGCATCCAGCAATTGTTCCCAAATTTGATACTTTAAATGTTTGTCTTACAATTGCATTACCAATAACTCTTTCTTCATAAACAGGGTCTAACATTCCTTTCATCGCTGCTTCAACATCTTCTAAAGCTTTATATATTACAGAATATTGTTTTATTTCTACTGCATCTTTTTCTGCCATATTTTTAGCTGTTGGAACTGGTCTAACATTAAATGCTATTATAATTGCCTTTGCAGCCTTAGCAAGTTGTACATCTGACTCGGTTACTGCTCCTGCTACTGCATGTATAACCTTTACCTTTACCTCATTATTAGATAATTTTTGTAATGATTGTTTCAATGCTTCAGAAGTTCCTTGAACATCTGCTTTTACAATTATATTTAACTGTTTTAAGTTTTCTGTTTCCATTTTTTCAAATAAATTACTTAAAGTAACCTTATTGTTTTCATTTATAGAATTTTCTCTTTCTTGACGTTTTCTTCTTTCAATTAAATGTTTAGCCATTTTTTCATTTTTTACTTCATAGAAAGTATCACCAGCCTCTGGAACTTCTGTTAATCCCATTACTTCAACAGGTGTAGAAGGTCCTGCTTTTTTAACCTTTTGTCCTTTGTCATTTTTCATAGCTCTTATTCTACCAATTGATTTTCCTACAACTATAGTATCTCCTTCGTCTAATGTTCCTCTTTGAACTAATATTGAAGCTATAGGACCTTTTGTTTTATCTAATCTTGCTTCTATTACAGTTCCTTTTGCTTGTTTATTTGGATTAGCTTTTATTTCCTTCATATCTGCTACCAATAAAACCATTTCTAACAAATTATCAATGTTAACTTTATTTTTAGCTGAAATTGGAACATATATTGTGTCTCCTCCCCATTCTTCTGGTACTAGTTCATATTCCATTAATTCTTGTTTTATTCTTTCTACATTAGCACCTGGTAAATCTATTTTATTAACAGCTACAATAATAGGAATTTCTGCTGCTTTAGCATGATTAATTGCTTCTATTGTTTGAGGCATAACTCCATCATCTGCTGCTACTACTAAAATAGCTATATCTGTTATTTGTGCTCCTCTAGCTCTCATTGATGTAAATGCTTCGTGACCTGGTGTATCTAAAAATGTTATTTCTCTTCCTTTTACATTAACTTTATATGCACCAATATGTTGAGTAATTCCTCCTGCTTCTCCTTCAATTACATTAGTACTTCTTATAGCATCTAACAGTGAAGTCTTTCCATGATCTACGTGTCCCATAACTACTACAACTGGTGGTCTTATTTCTAACTCTTCTTCTTTGTCTTCTGATTCATCAAATAATATGTCTTCTTCTTTTACTTCTTCTTTCTTTGTAGCAGTAACACCAAATTCACTTGCAATAAGAAATGCTGTATCAAAATCTATTGTATTATTTATTGTTGCCATAATTCCATAGCCTAATAATTTTTTTATAATTTCACCACTAGTTTTCTTCATTTCTGCGGCAAAATCTTTTACAGTAATGTGATCCCCAACAGTTATTTCTTTTAATTCAAATATTTTTTGTTTATTTCTTTCTTCATTATTTTTTTGTGATTTCTTTTTATTTCTTTTTCCTCTTTCAGTTGTTAGATCGTAATAATCAAGCATACCACCATCTTGTTCTGTAAATAAATGAGATAATTTGTCTACCTGTTTTAAATTTTTTAATTTTGACTCGTCAAATTCTTCAAATCTTGTATTTTTTTTGTTTTTATTTGCTTTTTTGTTATTTTCTTCATATTTATTATTAATTTTTTGCTTATCTATAGATCTACTGTTATAGTCTCTTTGAGTTTCCTTTTCACCCATTTCATTTGACATGATATTTTTTATGTTTTTATCTATACCTTTTTCATCTAAAGGTCTTCTATCGTTTTTATTAAAACCTGGTCTTTGTCTATTATTTTGGAATCTACCTTGTTGACTATTGTTGTTATTGCTAAATCTTGCTCCATCTTTATTTTGATTATTTCCATAGTTATTAAATTTTCTATCTTTATTATAATTATTTCTATTATTGAATCTATTATTTTGATCTTTGTAATTATTATTTCTATAATTATTATTTCTATTATTATTATTATTTTGTTCTTTATAGCTATTATTTCCTCTATTATTGCTATTGTTTTGCTCTTTATAATTATTTTTGTTATTATTATTCATTCTATTCTCTCTATTTTGATTTATTATTTGATTATTATTACTCTCTACATTAACAACTTTTGTTTCTTCTTGTTTAACTATTTCTTTTTCTTCTTTTTTTACTTGAACTTCCTCTTGCTTTATTTCAACCTTTTGTTCAATCTTTTTTTCTTCTTTTTTATCATCACTTTTTATTCCAAATAACTCATTTACCGTTAATGGTTTTGTTGGTTTATTCCTATAAACTATATTAAAATCTTGATTCTTTTTTCTTTCTACAAAACCAATATTTTCTCTATTTGCTTTTTTATTTTCTTCTTTTTTTTCTGCTTGTGTTTGTTCTTCTGTTATTATAACTTCTCTTCTTATAATAACTGGTGCATTATCTTTTTTGTCTTTTTGCTTTTTCTCTATTTTATTATTCTTTTCTTTACTTTTGATATTAAAACTATTTTTTATTTTTTCTGCATCTTCATCACTAACTGAACTCAAATGACTTTTTACATCCATTCCCAATTCATTTGCCTTTGCTATTATTTCTTTACTGGCTAAGCCTATTTCTTTTGCTATTTCATGTATTTTAATCTTACCCAATAACTTCACCCCCATCAATAATTTTTGTTATTGCATTAGAAAAATTTATATCTTTTATGCATATTACCGCTTTATTATTTTTTCCTATAGCTTTACTCATTTCTTCAATATCTAATATTTCAAAAATAGAAATTCCTTTAGTTTTACATTTATCATAAAAAAGCTTTTTCATTCTTTCAGATGCATTTTTCGCTATTAATACTAATTTAACTTTATTTCTATTAATTGCTTCAATTGACGCCTCTGTCCCAAATGTTATTTTACCTGCTTTTTGGCACAATCCTAATAATCCACATAATTTACTAATATTCAATAAATACACCCCTAATTATATATTTTCATAAGCTTTTCATAAATACTATCATCTATTTTAATTTCAAATTCTTTTTCTATTCTTTTAGATTTTATGGCTTTTTCTAAACATTCTTTATTTTTACAAAGATATGCCCCTCTTCCATTCATTCTTCCTGTAATATCTATACTAATATTTCCTTCTTTATCTTTTACTATTCTTATAAGATCTTTTTTTAATTTTTGAGTATTACATCCAATACAAGTTCTTTGTGGTAATTTTTTCAAAATTCTCACATCCTTTATTATTTTTACAGCCAAAAAAATTATTCTTCATTTTCAGTATTTTCTTCTTTTTTTTGTTCTATTAACTCTCTAAATTGAGTTTCACTCTTTATATCTATTTTCCATCCTGTTAATTTAGCTGCAAGTCTAGCATTTTGACCTGCTTTTCCTATTGCAATTGATAATTGTTCATCTTCTACAATAACTTGTGCTTTTTTTTCTTCTTCATTTATATCTACAGCCATTACTTTTGCAGGTAATAAAGCTGTTGCAATAAAAATTGAAGGATCTTCATTCCATTCTATTACATCTATTTTTTCACCATGTAATTCATTTATTATATTTTGTATACGTATACCTTTTTGACCTACACAAGAACCAACTGGATCTATGTTTTCATTAGGTGAATATATTGCAAGTTTGCTTCTATTTCCTGCATCTCTTGCTATACTTTTTATTTCTATTAAACCTTCATAAATTTCTGGTATTTCTAGTTCAAATAATTTTCTTACAAATTCAGCTGATGCTCTAGAAATCATCACTTGTGGAGCTCCTTTTAGTCCTTTTTGAACATCCAATATACATGCCCTAATTTTATCATTTACATGATACTGTTCTGTAGGAACCTGTTCTTTTAAAGGCATTACTCCTTCTAATTTTCCCAAATCTAATACCACAATATTGTTGTCAACTTTTTGTATTATTCCAGAAACTATTTCCCCTTTTCTCTCATTATATTCATCAAAAACAATGTTTCTAGATGCTTCTCTTATTTTTTGAACTATAACTTGTTTAGCTGTTTGTGCTGCTATTCTTCCAAAATTTTTTGGTATAATTTCTATTTGTGCAGTATCTCCAATTTCTAATTTTGGATTAACTTTTATTGCATCTTGTAAATTTATTTGTGTTTTTTCATCTTCCACCTGCTCTACAACTTCTTTTTCAGCATATACATGTATTTCTCCAGTTTCGCCATCCATTGTTATTTTAACATTCTCTGCAGAATTAAAATTTCTTTTATATGCTGTTACTAAAGCTGTTTCTATTGATTCTAATAAATATTCTTTTTTTATTCCTTTTTCCTTTTCTAATTCCTGCATTGCAATTACAAGTTCTTGGCTATCTATTGCCATAGATTCTTTAACTGTCTTCTTTTTCATTTAATAATTCCTCCTTTTATTCCCATTCATACTTTATTTTAATTAAAGAAATATTTTTTCTGTCTATTTTTAAAATAGTATTTTTTACATCTAATTCTATTTTGTCTTCATCAAAGTTATTTAATATTCCAATAACATTTTTTTGTTTGTCAATTGGCTTAAACATACTAACTTCTACATTTGCTCCTATATTATCCTTTAAATGCTTATCTTTTTTAAGAATTCTTTCTATTCCTGGTGAAGAAACTTCTAAATAATATTGTTCTTTTATAAGATTACTTTCATCTAAAATAGAAGAAACTTCATTACTAACTTTTTCACAATCTTCTAAACTAATACCTTTATTATTATCTATAAATATTCTTAAATAATAATCTTTTCCCTCTTTTACATATTGTACATCATATAAATCATAATTTAAATCAATAATAGTTTTTTCTAATAATTCTTGTACTTTATTTTCTATATTAGCCAAATTTTCACCTTCCTTTATTTACGATAGAAGAGTGGGATTTGTTCCCACTCTTCTAGTAAATTGTTATGCAATTTCTATTATACTACTTATTTCTTCTAATTTCAAGAGTTATTCAAAATATTCTATAAATTGTTTGGTGTTGCTGTTCCGCCTCTTAAATATACCGTTCCGCCTTGTCTATATAATGCAAAACCTCCACTAACAGTATTCTTTAATGTTCCTCCTGTAATTGTGGTTGTTCCACCAAAATTAAATAATGCTGCTTGATCGTAGTTACTGCATTGAATATATGCATTTCCAGAAATATTTGCAGTTCCCTGATTTGTTATTGTACTTTGATTCTGAGAAGTCAATCTTCCACCAGTTATATTTATTGTTCCATTAACATTTTGTATTGCTGCCGAATTTCCTTTAGCTGTAATGGTTCCTCCTGAGACAGTTAATGTTCCTGTAGCTGTATTATCAACAATTCTACCGTCTGCAGTATAAGATGAAGTCACATTTGCACTTCCTGTAATTTCCATCTGTGAATCATTTCCTATTGTTATGCTTGAAGTTGTATTAAATGTTCCACCTCTTAATGTCATTTTTCCAGCATTTTGTTCATTTATTATAATAAATTTTGAAGTTTGAAAATTTCCTCCTGAAACATTTATAGATTTAGAACCTGATAAATTATGAATTGCACAAGTTCCTGTTACAGTAATATTTTGAATATCTAGTGTTCCCCCTACAATATTCTGTATAGCTGGATAATAAGAATCTCCTGTCATTGTTTTTGAAGCATTAAATACAGTATTTCCTCCTATAACTACATTTCCTCCTGAATTTGATAAAACATTTGCTGCCCCTGATACATTATATGTTCCTCCTAAAATTTCTACTGTCTCTCCTTGTCCTACCAATATTCCTCCTCCATAATTTCCGTTATATGTTCCTCCTGTTATACTCACTTTTCCATTTTTAGATACCAGTTCAAATACTACTGCTTTATTTGCTGTAAAGTTTCCATTTTTTATCGTAATATTTCCACCGTTATTTGTATTAATTATACAACTTCCTGCTGAATTAAATGTTCCATTTTCTATATTGATAATTCCTCCATTTTGGTTAGAAATAGCTCCAATATTTTGTGCCGTATTTGTAATATTTGCATTTGATGCTTTTATATTTATAGTTCCTCCATTATTTATAATAGTTTCTGAAGCTGTATTAGTAACTGTACCATTTTCAATTTCTAATGTACCGCTATTATTTATGTTTCCTGTAAATGTTTTTTGATTAACATCAAAAATTATATTTTTGTTAACTGGTATAGTTACACTTTCTGATCTGTTTTTTAATAGCACTACTGTTTTTTGATTATTATCAGCAGTAACAGAATCTATTGCTAATTGAACTGTTTCGAAATAATTTTCATCTATTTTTGCTACAACTTCTCCTATTTGTGTTTCAACTGTTGCTTCTCCTTTATTACTTGCCTTATCTATAACTACTACTTTAAATTGATATTTTGTATTTGCTGTTATATTTTCTAATGTATATGTTGCTTCATTACTTGTACCTAAATCAGTATAATCAGCAGAATTATTTATTTTATAATAAAAATGATAACCATTTTCTGCCACTCCTGAAATTTGATCATCCACATCTGCTTTAACTGTTAATGTATTCTCTGTTCTGCCAGATATTGTTAATCCAACTTTTGGATTTTCTTTGTCAATATTCCATACATTATGTACTATTACATTTGAAATTTTATCATTGTTAACTTTTATTCTTGTATATATAATTTTATTTTCTGTTACAGTAATTGGTGTTGTATATTCATTCCATTTCGTACCATCTTCACTATACTCCAATGTTCCTTCCCCAACTTTACTATTTATAGTAAGAATTACATCTTTATTAGTCCAGTTTGATGGATCGTCAATAAACTCTATATCAGATTCAGCAATAATAAAGTCCTTACTTCCTCCTCCTGAATCTCCTTCACCCTCATTTCTTATTTCAGTGTCTGTTATTATAATAATATAACCTTCTTTAGTAGTAACTTCTAGCTGTTGCTCTGTTAAAACATAACTTGACCCCTCGTATTTAGGTTTCTTTTTTAATTCTTCTTGAAATCTAGCTAAATATTGTATTGGCTTTTGACTAATTACTCTTTCTATATCTAAATCTGCTTTTACTAAGTTAGCTATTTCAAGATATTCTGCAATGTTTTGTTTTTCTTTTGCTTCATTCGCAGTTTTTATAATACCATCATCACTAAAAACGTAATTAATTGTTATTGCTGAAAGTATTATAAGAACAACAATTGTTATTGCAAGTGCTAAAACTGTAATTCCTTGTTCACCATTTAAAAGTTTTAATTTTCTGTTTCTTGTGTTTCTCTTCATTTTTTTCCTCCTTTATTTTTTTACATTTATAATTTTATAATAACTAATTTTACGTGTCAATAATTTTTTTATAAAAAAACTTGACTTATCTTATACTATTGTGCTATATTATAGAAGTAATTATTTTGGCCCCTTGGTCAAGCGGTTAAGACGCAGCCCTCTCAAGGCTGAATCATGGGTTCGATTCCCGTAGGGGTCACCACTTTAAAAATAGAGCAATAAAGATTTCAAGTACTTTTATTGCTCTATTTTTTTATTGTTTTTCACAAATTTAACACATTAGTAATTAGTATGTTTAAAAAATAAAAAAATGGTTAGAATATATAATAAATAATTTTTTTAAAAGGATGATAATCATTATGAAATTTTTTAAAAAAATTTTTATTATCTTTTTTTTATTAATCACTTATGTATATATTTGCAATATTACATTATTACCAAATAATATAATTATTATGCAAGGAGAAAATTTAAATATTAATCACATTTTAGGTCTATATTTAAATTCCAATAATAACATTATGCAAGCTTCTAGCAACTTAAATACCCCAATTAATGAAGTAGGAAAATTAGATTTTAAACTAGATCTTTTTAACTTATTTTCTGTTAAGGAGATTGCTGTAAATGTAATTCCTAAAACCAAAGTAATTCCAATAGGTGCATCTATTGGAATGAAATTATATACTAATGGAGTTTTAGTTGTTGGAATGTCTGAAATAGAAGGAACAGAACCTTTTAAAAATAGCGGAATTAAAGAAGGAGATCGAATTTTAGAAATTAACAATAATAAAATAAACAATACCAATGAATTAATAAATGCTATTAATAAAAGCGATGGAAATAATTTAAATATAAAATATATAAGAGGCGAAGATGTAGAAACAACAAGTATAAAACCTGTAAAAAATAGTAAGAATGAATATAAATTAGGTTTATGGGTTAGAGATGCTGCAGCTGGTGTAGGAACACTTACATTTTATGAACCAGAATCTGGTATGTTTGCTGCTTTAGGCCATGGAATAGTAGATATTGATACTTCACAAATTATAAATATAGCAAACGGAGAATTAGTTACTACTAATATTCTTTCTATTACTAAAGGCGAAAAGGGTACTCCTGGTGAAATTAGAGGAACTATAGAAAATGGGTATAACTTAGGAAATATTTATAAAAATACTGGTTTTGGAGTTTTTGGAAGCTTAACAAATTTATCTCCTATAAATATAAATAAAAATGAAGCCATTGATGTTGCTGTTAGAAATGAAATTCAACTAGGTAAAGCAGAAATAATATGTCAATTAGAAGATGGTAAAAAAGAAAAGTATGAAATTGAAATTCAAAAAAAATTTGTAAACAACAATGAAGATAATAAAAGTATGTTAATTAAAATTACAGATAATAGGCTTTTAGAAAAAACTGGTGGTATAATTCAAGGAATGAGTGGTGCTCCAATAATTCAAAATGGTAAATTTGTAGGTGCAGTAACACATGTTCTTGTAAATGACCCTACTTCTGGTTATGCCGTTTTTGGAGACATTATGATTAAACAATTACATTAATATATAATTTCTAATAAAAATAAAATAACAGGTTTTAAAATAAGCCTGTTATTTTATGTAGTCAATCATACACATATCTAAAATTTCTTTTAATCTTTCATCTTGTTTGGTTAAATATAAATAACCTATTAATCCTTCAAATGCAGTTGAATACATATATTCTTGTACTGTAGCATTTTTAGCCAAATGATGATTTTGCGTATTCCTTCCTCTTCTAACAATTTCAATTTCTTCTTTAGTCAATTTATCTTTTATTTTTTTTAATATATTTGCTTGTGCAGAAGCTTTTACATACTTTATTGCTTCTATATGTAATTTATGTGGTTTCAATTTTGTTTTATTTATTAACTCTGTTCTTACATATAATTCAAATACACTATCTCCTATATATGCCCATATTAATGGTGATAGCATTTTTACTTGTAATTCATCTTTTTTTCTTTCTATAATTTCCAAATTAATCCTCCATTATAATCTTTCTAATGTTATTCTACCTAATTTTCCACTTCTAAATTCATCTATAATAATATTTGCTACTCTTTCTATGTCTATATTTCCTCCTGAAATTATAGCACCTCTTTTTTTCCCTATTTCTTCCATGATATTTAATATATTTTCATTTTCTTCCCTATCTTTATTTTGTAAAATATATTTTGTATTTTCTTCATCTAAATTATATCTATTTACTACATTTATAAAATAATTAGATAATAAAAATTTTAACAAAGCAAAACCTATTTCTGTAATTTCCATTATATCATCATTTATTGTTCCTGTAAAAGCTAAATTAAGTGCTACTTTTTCATCTTGAAATTTTGGCCACAATACTCCAGGCGTATCCAACAACTCAATATTATTATTTACTTTTACCCATTGCTTTTGTCTAGTTACGCCTGGCTTATTTCCAACCTTAGTTTGAGATTTTTTAGATATTCTATTAATAAAAGAAGACTTTCCAACATTAGGAATCCCTACAACCATTATTCTTATTGACTTACCTATTCTTCCTTTTTCTAAAAATTTAGAATTATTTTCATCATATATTTTTTCTATAGTAGTTATAACATTATTTATTCCCATTCCAGAATTTGAATCAACAATAACTGATTTTAAACATATATTATTAAAATAATTAAACCATTTTTTATTTTGTTTTTCATCTGCCAAATCTGACTTATTTAATATAATAAGTCTAATTTTTTCTTTTATATACTTACCTATATCTGGATTTTGACTTGAAAGTGGAATTCGAGCATCCAATACTTCTACCACAATATCTATAAGCTTTAAATCCTCTATAATTTGCCTTTTTGTTTTGACCATGTGTCCGTGGATACCAGTTGATGTTATTTCGTTTCAAATTTTCATTATTCACTGTTGTTACCTACTTTCTATTATATATCTAAAATAAGTCCGCTATTGTTCCTTAACATTAATATAGTCTATAATTGTTTTTATCTGCTCTTTCATCATATTTTCTGTCATATTCTTTGTTTTTATAAAACCAATCTGTTTTCTTATCTGTTGGATTTAATTTTCTATTTTTGTCTAATAATACATCAAATAAAGCTGCAATTGGTATAGCTATACCAACCAAAGCTACCAATAGTGACATATAATCATTTAATGCTGCTTGTCCTTCAGCCATAGCAGTTAAATTATTATATAGGTATATTCCATAATAAGCACCATGTGCTAAAACATATATAATTGTTGGTAAAAGTTTTCTTTTTACAATAAAACAAATGCATATAAATGTAATAAAAAGTAATACTATTTCCATTGTCATATCAATTGGCTCAACAACAAATGTAGAACCTAATGATGAACTAATTGCTACTATAACTCTGAATCCCCAAAACATAAATGCAAATATTGCAATTAACCAACTTGATAAATTTTTCATAAAAAATCATCCTTTCTCTTCTTCTGTTATATTACATATATATATTTTAACATATTTTTATAAATAGTAAAAGTTTTTGCTAAAAAAAGTTTTTAAAGAGGAAATCTAAAAATAGATTTCCTCTTTATCATTTTAGTCTACAAAATTAAATTCATCTTTAAATTTTTCTTTAAATATTTCAAATACTTTATTTAATGTTTCTTCATCATCAACACTAACATAAGATTCTTCATCTTCTGAATCTGTATCTTCTAATTTTAATATAACAACTTCATCAGCTTCTTCTGACTCTTCTACAGGTAATAATACTACATATTCTTCTTCTTCATATTCTATTAAATCCAAAAATTCAAATTGTACTTCTTCCCCATTTTCATCATTTAAAGTTATTATATTATCGTTTTCTTCTCCTCCATTTATTTCTTCTAAATTATCATTTTCGTTATTCATATAATTCTCCTTTCCTAATTATTTTATTATATTATATTTTACAATTTTAATATCTTTATGTATAATATTAAAAACAATAGTAGTTTTTTTATGCATGGAATACTTTTGCATCAATTTTACTGCATATTTTCAATTTTTTTCATATAAGTTTCTAGAATATACACAGCTGATATTGTATCCACAATACTTCTTTTTTTATATTTATTTATATTTAAATAATTCATTGTCTTATGAGCTGCTACAGTAGTAAGTCTCTCATCAATTCTTTCAATATTTATATTATTAAATTTGCATTTTAATTTATGTATAAACTTTTCTGTTATTTCAACCCTTTCAGAACTACTTCCATCCATATTTATTGGCATTCCAATAACAAATGTATCTATATTATATGTTTTTAGTAATTCTTCTAATCTTTTTAAAATAATTTTGTCATTTCCATTATGTGTTATTGTTTCAAGTCCTTGTGCTGTAATTCCAAGCTCATCTGTTATTGCTATTCCTACTCTACTACCGCCATAATCTATTCCTAATTTTCGCATTTACTAATCATCCAACCCTATATAATTCTTAACCATTTTTTCTAACAATTCGTCTCTTTCCACTTGTCTAATTAAATTTCTAGCATCATTATGACTTGTTATATATGTGGGATCTCCAGATAAGATATAACCTACAATTTGATTTATTGGATTATAACCTTTTTCTTCTAAAGATTCATAAACTTTTTTTAATATTTCTCTTGCTTTAATATTTTTGTCTCTTTCTACTTTAAAACTTACTGTTTCATCCATTGATGACATATTAATCCCTCCTTATATAAAATTAATCTTATTTTCATCTGGATCAGCATTATCCAAATATTCTTCCATTACCTTTGTCAATTTTTCTAAAGCTGTTCCTTTATAATATGTAGAAATAACTGCATTTATTTTTGGAGTTGCATATAGTTCATCATCTTCTACATCTTCTTCATCCAAATCAACTGCTGGTATTTTTAATTCTTCTATATTTTCTTTTAGTATTTTCATAAAATCATTAACTGCATCTAATTCAATACCAGAAAATACAATAGCAAACTTTGGTCCCATATACCTTACAAAAATATATTCACTAGATAAACTTTCCTTTGTTACTTCTGCAACCTGTTTTATTATTTCATTTCCTGTTTCTCTGTTTATCTCTTTATTAATATCTTCTAAATTTGCAATTTTGAATAAACATACTGTTGAAGTTGTATACCTATTTATTATTTTCTTTCCTTCTCCAAATAAATACTCTGCTGACTTTAGTTTTGAAAACTTATCATCCCTTACAGTATTTTCTATTACCTGTTGAGTCTCTAGTGTTCTTAATACCGAAACAATATTATTTTTTACTACTTCTAATATTGTTACATCTACATTGTCAAATTCATGAGGTTTATTTCCTTCTATAATCCAATATCCTATATATACATTGTCAATAAACAATGGAAAAAACATTGCTGATTTTGCTCTACCAAATTCCATTTTTTGATATGGTAGTCTTTCTGTTTCATTATCTATTGTTATATATTTAGGAATTGCTTTTTGTATACTTTCTTTAAAAATTGGTTCATTATGCAAATTTCTTAATGTATCCCAATGTCTTTGATCAACATTTGAAGCTTTAACAACATATTCTGCTCCATCATATACTACAATTGTTGAATATTTTATTTCATATCTTTCAATTAATATATCATTTATTCTTTTAATTTTTTCATCTACAGAAGTGATTTCACTAGTTGTATTCATAAAATCTTGCAAAATATTTAAATTTGCTATCTTTTGATTTAAATTTGTAAAGTTTTGTATTTTATTATGTATTGATATATTATATACCATTAATAATACTATAATTACTACTAGTATTAGTACTATTGCTATAATCAAAAAAATCACCTCTTATTTTAGTTCTTAATTAATAATTACTCTTCATTTTATTTAAAGTATTATTCATTGTTGCTGAAAATTTACTTGTTGAATTATTACTACCATAATAATTATTATAATTAGCATTATTATTGTTATTATTTTCTATTAAAGGATATACAATATTAGATAATTTAGTAAGTGCTGTTAATAAATTTTTTGAATACCCATTTAATGAAATTTTACAATTTACAAGACCTTCTAAATATTTAGAATATGTTTGATCTTCAAATGGTATTGTACAATATTTTACAGTATCTTTATTAAACAGTTCTGTCATAAAAGACATTGCTGGATCATTATAAAAAGAAATTCCTCCAATTATTGTTTTTTCTGTAATACTTCTTACTTTTAACATTTTATTTAAAACAATTCTAATTTTATCTTGTTCTAATATATTTTTTGCCTTTAAGTTTCTTAAAAAAACTGTTAATGGTTGAATTGTTAATATATCCATACTTTGAACTAGATATAATTCTTGTGCCTCTTTAAAATAACCTAAATTTGTTTCAAAATCACAATCCATTATAACTAAAGAATAATTTTTAACTAATGTTTCCAATATTTTTTTATAATCTTCTATACTTTCATTTAGTGAATCTGGTAATGCAGTATAAACTGTTAAATTTTTATTTATCTGTAATCCTTCTGCGTTTCCCCTTCTCAAATTTTCAAAAGATGCAAATGCTTTTTTTCTAAGTTCTTCTTCATTCTCTGTATAAATATAATAAGCATTTTTGTTTTTTGTTAAATCTAAAATTGCAGTGTTTATACCTTTTTTTGAAATCATCTCCGCTAAATTGTTAACTAAGAATGATGTTCCATTTTTTGAAGTTCCTACAAAAGCTACTATTTTCTTATCTTTGCTTAATAATCCACTTAGTTCCTGTGTATTATAATTTACATTTTCTAAATCATTTTTATTATTTACATTATTATAATCATTTTCAACATAATGGTTTTGATTTTGGTAAAATTCATTATTATTGTTTGTTGTATTATATCCTATTGATTCTTCTTCAATTTCTTCAAGTCCTGGTAAAACCATATTATGCTCATATTGTTCATTGTTTATTATATTAGGTTGTTCTGTTTCATCATCTCCTAATTCAAATAAATTAACCACATCTTGCTCTTTTGTCAATTCATTGGTTTTATTCGTTTCAATTGGTTCTTGAATTTTTTTAGGTCTACCCCTTCTTTTTGGTTCTGGTTTTATTTCTTCTATTGGTTGCTCTACAACTTTTTTAGGTCTACCTCTTCTTTTTGGTTCTGGCTTATCTATTATTGGTTCAATAACTTTTTCTGTTACATTTTCAATTTTACTTTCTTTTTCCATAACAGTTATATCCTCTTCGTCTTTTTCCATTCTATTTACTTTCTGCATATTTACATTTGAAGGAATAATAATAGGTTTTGTAAGTTCTGCATTTCCTATATTTTTTTCTGTAATATTTGATTTTTTAGCCTCTTCTCTAGCTTTTTTTACATTTTTTGCTTTAACAGCACCAAAAGTAATTATTTCTTGATATTTTGGAGAATTAGCTTCTAATACAGCTTTTACACCAAGTGGTAAAAATTTAGCAATTACCCTTAATTGAGCATCTGTATATTGAACAGCAATATTTTCAAAACCTTCTACATATTTATCTTCGTTTTTTCCTAACCTTTTATAATATGCTAAAATATTTTGAATTTCTACTTCACTAACTTCTCCTTCTGTTTCTGCTTTATAATCAACATCTTCTGCTTCTATTTTGTAATATGTTTTTGCTTCTTTTTTTGTACGTGGTTTATTAATTAATTCACATACATTTGTTATACTTCTGTCCTTACCTAATAGTGCATTATATATTCCTATTCCAAATAACTTAACTAACAAACTCTCTGATTTTACTCTTCTGTCTGCACAAATTAATATTATAGGTATATCATTTCCTGAAGCACTTGCAGCCTCATCACTTATATTGTCTAATCTTTCAAAAATAAATTTATCTATAACTTCATAATTATTTTTGTTAGAAAACATTTCTAAATCTTCACTTATAACTATTCTGTCATAAGTTTTATCTTTTTGTAATTCTTTTATTATCGCATTAAAATAATATACATTTTTTGCAGAAATTATTTGTTTATATTCTTGTTGATATTTTTTTATGATTGATTCTGATATATTTTCATTATTTACTGCAAATAAAACTTTCATTTGTTAACCCCTCCAACCTTTTACAACTATAGCAAAAATCAATGGTAATACTTGACAAATAACCATTACAGTAACTATTCCAACCATTACTCCAAAACCTTTATCTCTTACATCCATTTTTCTAATTCCAATAACATAATTATATATTCCTGCTATAACAATACCTACAAATCCAAAAGGTATACTATATATTCTTACTATATTTAATAAATATGCTGCTAATGCATACGCATCATTTCCATAAGCTTTTTTATAGTCTTCTAAAGATTTTAGGGCAGAATCTTTTATATCAACTAATGTAGTAGTTGATGATGATGGCTCTAATGTTTCCTGATTAGTATCAGTTGCATATACAGTAATTGTACAAAATAAACACATTATAATAGTTAAAGCCACAAATATTTTTTTCATTTAAATATCTCCTTCCAATATTACATATAACTATCTCTTTTTTTCACTTCTTATATAATACAATAATATAGAAAAAATATCAAGAAAAAAAAGAGTTTTTTATAAATTTCCTATTATGTATTGTAAATATGAAATTATATAGTTTCAAAATTGATATTCTACTACATCTAATACCTTTGTAAATGTTATAATTTTATGTAGGAAAATGTCAAAAAAAATGTAGCTTTTCCTACATTTTTCAAACTGGAAGAAAACTACATTTTTCTATCATAAGACCATCATAAACAGAATCACACTGGATTATTCCAAATTTCTTCTGTTTTATCTGGTATTCTTTTTATCTCATCTTTTGTGATATTAGATTTTAGAGAAACTACTGGGCAAACCGCTGCGCTTCCTGAGTAAACATACTCGCGACCATCAGAATTGAAAGTGTCGCCGCCAAAGCCTGCCATAATCATACCGTCTCGGCTGCCAACAATCCCCGGACCAAAGTAAGCACAATTATAGTCTGAACGAGCATACGCACCGCGAGAAGCGAGCCAGTAAGCTTTTCCTGTTCTCAGTTCCACATTGTTAAATAACATATTTTTTAATCTTGTATTTTCTATATTAATAGCTATATCACTAATTTCTTGTGGTATTCCTTCACTTCCAATTAAAAATGCATAACTATTTACAGTTCCTTCTACAGTTGTTTTTGGTTGTTCTGGTTTTAGCCAATCTTCTGGCGTCCACTGATTTACATAAGGTCCATATTTTTCTCCATATTGCTTAACACCATCAAGACTAGGCAGTACATTTTTACTTTTTATTTGCTCCTCTGTTTTTATTCCTAATGCTTGATTTATATCATTCATATTTATACTTCTTGCCGTTTGTGCATAATTATTTTTATATAATTCTCCTATTTTATTCATTTCATCTGGTGCATACACATAACCTTCTGCACCTTTGATATCAAAGTATGGACTACATGTAGTAATTCCATTTTTTATTGTTCTTTTTGCTGGACTTCCTGCTACTAATTTTATTCCTCCTGTTGTTTCATCTATTCCTAGTACTCTCCAATTTAATTGATTTTCTGCTACATTATATGTTTGATTATAGGCTACTCCTGATTTATTCGCTAGTACTGTATATGAACCATTGGTTGGATTTTTATAATCTACATAATCTCCTATATGTAAATGCGTTGGGTCTGAACATTTTCCATCTAAGTTCATACAGCCTTCCTTTTGTGCTTTTTTAAACATAGATACTAGTGTATTTTCTTCCATTCCTCCAACTACACTATTCAACTCATTAAATAAACTATCAAGACTTGCTTGGTCATTAGCAAATGCATTATTCATGCTATTTGCTGCTTCTTTCGCTTTATTTATTATTCCATCTTCTCCTAATACAAATGTTATTGTTACTGCTGATAATAGTAATAACACTACTATTGTTACTGCTAATGCTACTAATGTTATTCCTCTTTTTTCTTTTATATTTTTCATAAGTTTTTTCTCTCCTCTTTTCTATTAATTTTAAATTTAATCTACCACAATAATGATAATATTATGATATTTTAATTACTGCCTTTTTTAAGTTTCTTTATCATTTATAATTCTAATTAAGAAGCGTGTTATATATATTATTTGAAAAAATATGAGTCGACAGCCCTTTGAGGCGGGGATAGACCCGTGAAATTGGAGACCATGTTTTTGAAAATAATATATATAATTTAGCTTCTATAGCAATTTATTAAATAGTAATAAGCTTTCAAACATACCCACTAGTAAATTTTTTGAACAATGCACCACAAAAAGAACGCACCTTTTTTATAAGATACGTTCTATATTTAACATAATATATTTGAAATTTACATACAAAAACTAAAGCTACGCTATTTACTAAAATGTAACTCTCTCTCTCTCTCTCTCTCTACAACTGCAATGGTTTCAGCCTTCATACTTGTTTTTTCTTCTCTTTTTGTATTAGTCAAAATACTTTAAAATTAACTATTTTTCAACTTACATGGTTAAATTTTATACTAACATAATTTAATTGTCAAGTTTAAATAATAATAAATTTCTATAATCACTTGCCTTCTTCCGCTTATTCACCTCATTTTCAATTTTTAGCCTTTTAAAATTGTTTTTGATATAATTATATTTTTTTAAATGTAGACAAAATTCCCATAAAAATAAGCCTTAGATTTAATTTCTTAAACTTAAAGCGAAATGTTTATTATTTTTTTCAGTTAGAACAGTATTTGGAGTAGTTACTGCAGTTTTAAGTACTTTAATTATAAAATTGATGTTATAAAATTTAAAGGCTCAAATAAATCTTCAAATTTTATTTCATTTGCATATGTAGCATTTTTCTGATAGTTTTTCCATAAATTCTTCATATCTTTGTCTTTTTCTATCTCTGTAATAATTTCTTGTATTTCTAAAATATCAATTTCTGTTTTTCTGTGTTCAAAAGTATTATTTATTGCTATTCTTAAATTTTCAATATTGATTATATCTTTATTTTTAGATATTAGAACATAAATATCATAAAAGTCTTTCATTCTAGTATTTAATATTCCTCGTATAATAATAGTTTGATATTTTTCTGCAATTACAGTTTCTGTTGTATATGCTAATATAGGTATCTTTTTATTTTCAAAAATACTATTATAATTATATTCTATTTCTCTTGGTGTTATCTTATCTCCTGTTGTTATTTCTACTGATAAATGTATTTTTAAATTTTCCATAGTAGCCATTATATTAACTTTAAAACCACCATATTCATCTTCTTCTCTAATATCTTTTATATCTAAAATTTCAAATGTTACCTTATCCTCTAAATCAATGCTTAATATTTCTTTAAATATACTTTCTATATTTTCTTTTTCTAATGGCATACTCTTTAATGTTGCATCCATATCTTTGGTTGTTCTTTCCACATCTCCTATAATTGAAGATAATAGTAATCCACCTTTTAAAATTATATTGTGTCTATAATTACTTTTCGATATTCTTTCCAATATTTTTTCAAAGAAGAACATTTGATATAATTGTCCTGATAATGTGCTATTTCCTTTTGCTTTCTTTGATATAATACTTCTTAATTTATCTTTGTTCACTATAAAATTACCTCCATATATTCTTTCATTTTCTTTTCTATTTTTAATTTTTTTGCATATTTCATAAGTTTATTTAGATTTTTATTACTACTTTTTATATAATTTTTAATAGCTTTTGAAAAAATTTCCATATCCATATTATTTCTATTTTTAACTATATCACATATTGTTCTTTCCTGATCATATACTTTTATTTTCATTCCAAATGGAGAAGTAATCTCAATTTTACCTAGATTTAAAATAGAATTTTTAACAAAGTATAAATTTACTTTTTTATTTTTTCTTAAACTTCCTCCATAGTAATATGGCACAGTAATATCAAAAACTAGTGGTGTTCTATCTGATAAATTGTGCAAATATAATGCCGTATTCATAGAAAAAACTGCTCTTTCGCTCATTGATATCATTTTGTAGTATTCATCTGCGTTATAATCTACTAGACCATAATATCCTCTTGAAATTCTATTTATTTGTTTTCTTTCTATCATTTTTGTTAAAAAATATCTATTGATATTATTTTCATCTAATTCTTTTGTTGTAATATAGCCTCCGTTATTTTTCATTATCTTTAAAATTTTTTCAAAATTATCCATCTTATTTAATTTCCTTTCTTAATGAAATTTTAACATTTTTCATTAAGTTTGTAAATGCTTTTATAAAATTTATAAATAAATTATTTCAGTTAAAACAATCTCTTCAGCTTGTTGCTTAATAGCAATTTTTTTCTTTGTTTTTATTGGTCACAAATCTCTTTCTGATAACTTCTTCTACAACCATAATATCACACAACGTTTTAAAGTTTTCTCCATAATGTACATCTGATACAAATTCTTTTGGTATTTTTATCTCTCTTCTTTTATTAAAGTAGAATTTATGTTCTTTTACTATTACTATTGTTTTGGTATCTATTTCATATTTAGTTATACAATATCTTCCATTTGGTTTTCCATGTTTTATTGTCTATTTCTTTACATTTTCCTTTTTTAATAATTCTTCTACATCTTGTTTTGTAAATGTTGCTCTTTAAGTTTTTTTATTTCTTCTTTATGCTCTTTTTTATATCTTTTATTTCTTGTGATAAATTATCACATTTTTTCAATACATCTTCTAATTGCCTAAAGATATGTTTATCATAATTTGATGCCATAATTTTTCACCTTTCCTTTTTTTATATTATATCTCAAAATATCAAAAAAACCATAACAATATTATTTTAATATTGTTACAGTCTTTGTAATATTCTGTGGATTATCGATTCTTATTTTTATTATTTTGTTAATAACTTGTTTTTAGGGCTGAGTAGTAACTTTACTTTTTTATATTTTAGTGTTATAATTTTTGTCCGTAAGGAGGCTTTATTTATGATTTCTAAAAGTAAAGTTATAGTAAGATATGCAGAAACTGATCAGATGGGAATTGTTCACCACAGTGTATATCCTATTTGGTTTGAATTAGCAAGAACTAACCTTGCTAAAGAAGCAGGATTTCCATATTCTGAAATGGAAAAAACAGGAGTTATGACACCTTTAGTAGAACTTAAATGTAAATATATAAAACCAGCTCATTATGAAGATGAACTAACTATTACCGCTAGATTAAGTAAACTTACCCCTGTTAGGGTTGAATTTTATTATGAAGTTTTTAACAATATAGATTCTAAGCCAATCTGTATTGGAACCACAACTCATGCTTTAGTGAATAAAGAGTTTAATATAATAAATACAAAAAGAGTGCATCCAGAAATATATGATATTTTAGAAAAAATGATAGAAAAGGAGAACTAAAATTTATGTCTATTTTTGAACAAGAATATATGGTTAATATGGAAAAAATAAGTTCCAATTCCAACCAAATTAGTAATAAAGGTTTTCTAAATATTTTTCAAGATATAGGTTGTTTACATTCTGATCTTGTGGGATTGGGAATTAACGATATACCTAATACTCATCTTTCTTGGGTTGTTTTGCATTGGAAAGTTAAAATATTTAAAAGAGCAACATATAGTGAAATATTAAAAGTAAAAACTTGGTCAAGATCTGCCACAAAAGTACACTGTTATAGAGATTTTGAAGTTTATAATAAAAACGGTGAATTAATTTGTATTGCTTCTTCAAAATGGGCTTTAACTAATATAGAAAAGAAAAGCTTAGAAAAAATTACTGATGAAATTTCTAATAGATACAATCCAGAAGAAAAATATGTATTTAATACTCCCGAAATTGAAAAACTAAAAGAACCAATTGATAATAAAATACTTACTTATACCTTTAAAGTTCCACGAAGAGATATAGATGTTAACAACCATGTACATAATTTATATTATTTAGATTATGCTTACGAAGCTCTTCCAGAAGAAATTTATAATGGACCAGAATACAATAATTTAGAAATAATGTATAAAACAGGTGCAAAACTAGGAAATATTGTTAAATGTTATTATTCAAATTGTGACAATTCACATTTTGTTACTTTAAAAAGTGAAGATAATAGTCATTTACACTCTATAATAAAATTAAGTTAGAGGATTTATTCCCCTAACTTAATTTTTATTTAAATTTACTATTCCTTTATCTTCTATATATGTAGATAAATTATACAAAAACAAAATATCTGTTATATTTTTTTCTTCTATATAATCATTTATATTCTCTGTATAATATCTAGGATCTATAAAATGTAATTCTTCAAAGTTTTGGCATAAAAATTGTGCCATTATATGTGAATATGAATCTTTTATTAACAATAATTTTTTACCATTTTTTATATTTGTTTTTATACTAACTTTTGAATTATTTCCATTTAAAAAATATGAGTATTTGTCCTTGTTTTTCAAATATTCTTCATTATAAATTTTATTTGTTTCTGTATTATCATAAATTGCACTTTTTACAGTACTATTATTTTTGTTCATATATACGTATATTTTGTCTTTTTCTTGATTTGGTATTTGTGCTTTTGAATCAAAAGTTCCTAAAAATTCTTCTGAAATGCATTTTTTTTCATAGTTTTCCAAAGTTACTGGTTTAATATTAGCTTTTTCACAGAATTTTAAATACACCAAATACGCTCCATCACTTGTAAAATGATGATCTGTTTTAAAATAAATATAATTCTTACTATTTTCCTTTAATATATCTAATGTATCTATATTTATAGTATTCTTTGTGTTTTCATATATTTTTTTTATAATTTTTTCTTGGTTATCAATTTCTACATTATCTGGTAATTTATCACTATTTATATATATAGAATTTGGAACTAACGCAAAATATATTGGTATATCTATTTTATTTGTTAAATTATTCATAGAATTTAAAATTTCTTTTACATTATTTGCTTCTTTTTCTCCAAATTCAAATTTTTCAAACAAAAATCCATCTTTCCCTATATAAACTCCATTATTTTCTTTTTTTCCTAAGGCTAACTCTGTAAGTGATTTAGTTTTTAACCATGTATTTCTAAAAACAAAATGATCATTAATAAAATCATTTAATTCATCTGAATATTTTCCACTTACTAGTTTTTCAAAAGTAAATTTAGGAAATTTAGCCATATATCTATTTTCCTGCTCAGAAAAAGATTTTGTTGGAATTACAAAATTTAAAACAACAAGTAAAATCCAAATTGTCATAAATATTATAAAAAAACTCTTATTTTCTTTTTTCATACTTTCTTAAAATTCCTTTCATAAGTAACACATTAACAAATAACTTTTCTAATTAAAATCTAAAATACAAAAATGGATTAAATGAATCACTAACTAAGCTAGCTGTACATAATAAAAATATTACTAAATATACTACTGAACTTAAAATATTTATTTTCTTTGTTTTTAGTTTATTTAACAACTTAGAAATTGGTATAGAACATATTATTCCTATTAATATTATAATAAAAAAGTTTTTAAACAAATAAATAGATTCATTATTGTACAATGCAACATTTCCTATATTAAACATAGATTTTAAATATTCACCTATTTTACCTAAATCTTCAAAAGCAAATATTACCCAACTTACTAAAATTAAAAATATAGAATACAAATGTCTAAATATTGATGGTAACTTGTCTAATAATTTTAGTAAAAATACTTTTTCCAATATTAGTATTATTCCAAAATATACTCCCCATAATATGAAGTTCCATGAAGCTCCATGCCATGCTCCAGTTAAAAACCATACAATTAAAATATTTCTTATTTGCTTAGGCAATCCCTTCCTATTTCCTCCAAGTGGTATATATACATAATCCCTAAACCAACTACTCAAAGTTATATGCCATCTTCTCCAAAATTCTGTTATACTCTTTGATATGTATGGATAATTAAAATTCTCGTCAAATTTCATTCCAAATATCTGTGCTAATCCTATTGCCATATCTGAATATCCACTAAAATCAAAATATATTTGAAGAGCAAAAGCTATAATACCTACCCATGATAATAATGTTGTTAGTTCTCCATAATTTCCAGTTTCTATAGTATGCCATAACATTCCAACATTATTTGCTATAAGTACTTTTTTAGCAAGACCAATTATAAATCTTTTCATTCCTGCTGAAAAATTATCTGCACTTATATTTTTTGTTTCTAACTCTTCATCTACTGTTTCATACCTTACTATAGGACCTGCTATTATTTGTGGGAACAATGTTGTATATGTTAAATAGTTATAAAAACTTTTTTCACATTTTACAGTTCCTCTATATACATCAATTATATATGATAGTGATTGAAATGTATTAAAAGAAACTCCTATTGGTAATGGTATGTTTAGTAGTGGAATTTCAAATCCAGTAATACTATTTATATTTGTTATAATAAAATCTGCATATTTAAAGAAAAATAAAATAAGTAAATTTACCCCCACATCTATAAACAAATATAATCTCTTTTTCTTCTTATTTTCCCAATATTTATTTATTTTATTTCCACACCAAAAATCCATTATTGCAAGTAATAGCATAATAAAAATATACCTTATCTCTCCCCATGCAAAAAAAACAAGGCTTGCTAAAATCATTATAGCATTTTTAAACTTACTTGGTACTATAAAATATAATAGTAACATTATTGGTAAGAATATATATAAAAAAACCACACTGCTAAATACCATTTTTTTAACTCCTAAATATTATATTTTTTATAATTTTACTTTTATTTTTTTATATTGTCAATAACAATTATAATATATTTGATTCTATCAAAACTAAAAAAGTTTATTTTTATTTTAAAAGTGTAGTTTATTTTTCAAAACTACACTTTTTTCTACTATTCTTTACAAATTAATTTATATCACAATTTTTCTCTACATACAATATTTTTAATACCATTAACTATAAAAATAATCTATTACTTAAAATATTTATTTTCAAATTTTTCTTTTGGGATTGGTTTAGAAAAATAATATCCTTGTATATAATCACAATTTATACTTTTTAAATATTTAAACTGTTCTTTTGTTTCTACACCTTCTGCTACTGTCTTTAAATTCATTTTTTGGGCAATATAAACTATATATTGCACTATATTCTTTCCTCCATCAATTTGAATTTGATCTATAAAGCTTTTATCTATTTTTAATACATCTAAAGTCATTTTTTGTAGCATATTAAAAGAAGAATAACCTGTTCCAAAATCATCTAAAGAAATTTTAAATCCTTTTGTTTTTATATTTTTCATAATTTCCATTATATCTATATCTTCTTTTAATGTTGCACTTTCTGTTATCTCTAATTCTATACATTTTGCATCTAAATTATATTTTTTTAGTATATTTACATATTGTTCAATAAAATTTATTGAATTAAAATGTTCTTTTGAAACATTTATCGAAATTGATGGTATCTTATTATATTTTTCTTTCCATTTTACTAAATCTAAACACATTTTATCAAAAATATATAAATCCAATTTTATAATAAATCTATTTTTTTCAAATATTGGTATAAATTCATTTGGCAACATGTATTTTTCTTTATGTTTCCATCTAACCAATGCTTCTGCTCCAATTATTTCTTCGCTTTCACTATCAATTTTAGGTTGATAAACTATTTCAAATTCTTGTTTATCAATCCCTTCCTCCATTATGCTTTCTATATATTGTTCTTTATTTAACTTTGTTTCTATTTTTTCATCATAAATAGTAAATGATTTACTATGATCTTCTTTTGTTATTCTATTTGCAATTAATGCTTTATCCAATATTTCCTTTATATTAGTTTCATTTTCCATTATTTTATAAATACCTAAAGATACATTTATTAAAAATTTTAAATTATCAAACTGAATTTTTGATAGACTAACACTTATTCTTTCTGCTACTTTTTTTATATTATCTTTTTCCATCAATATACAAGCAAAAAAATCATTTGATATTCTACAAACTATTCCATTAATTTCTTTATTTAATTTATTCCCTACTTCATATAATAATTTATCTCCAATATTATATCCATATTGTTTGTTAAATGATTTAAATTTATTAATATCTACAACAATAACATAATTTATTACATCTTGTTTTAATAATTTTATTCCATTCTCTATAAAAAAATAATAATTTCCAAGCTTTGTTATTGGGTCTATATATGCCAAATTATATAATTGCTCTTTTTTTTCTAAATATGATAATATTACATACAAAGAAATTAAAAATACTATTATCAATATAAAACTTGAAGCAATAAGTGTTGCTTCTAAAATTCTATTTAATTCTTCTGCCACAATACTTCCCGATGTTATTATTAATAAATACCAATCATTTATATTAAGTTTTTGATATATTCCAAAATAACTATGATTATCTTTTTTTAACATAATTTGCCCATTGATATTTTTTTGTATATTTTCTTT
>CAUWNG010000027.1:0-28410 GCA_963560005.1 uncultured Clostridia bacterium | reverse complement strand
AACTTTTCATAAAATAATTTTATAGGGTGATCATATCACAGAATATTCATAAATACTCTAAATTTTATGATTGTATTTTCTTATAAAATATAGTATAATTGTAAATAGATAAAATTTTTTTATCTATTTATATTCCTATTAATCAGGTTGTAATCTGAAAAGAAAGGATGAAAAGAAATGTTTTGATTAGTTTTTACATATAAAAATTTCTTAATTTAAAGGAGGATTTTTATGTTACAGAACGTATTGTTTATAAGTATCATTGTTGTTGGTTTGTTAATATGCTTTTTGTTAACTCCTAATAAGGATATTGATAAATAATTAATCAAAACAAAATTGGATAGCTTTTATAAGCTATCCAATTTTAATTTTTAACAATAATATATTATATATTTTTGAATCAACCATTTATACTAAAATTTTATAATTTGTTTGAATAATTTAAAAAACATTATACTTTTATCATTATTTAAGCACAATGTTTTTTGACTTAAAATAGTTTCACTGTGTGTTGTTAAAAATATCCACGCACCTCCTTGGTGTCCTCCCTCTCCTGTTGGATTATATAAAGTTACCAATATTACTACTTTTGGCTTTGAAATTGGAGCTACTCCTAAAAAAGAAGTTACATATTTATTTGTATTTACACCATCTTCTGAAGTTCCAGTTTTTCCTCCTACAGAATAACCTTTTACTTGGGCATTTCTTCCTGTTCCATCTGCTACAACAGATTGCATCATACTTAATACTTCTTTAGAAGTTTTTTCTGAAATAACTCTTGTGTTTTTTTCTACAGCTATATCTCTTATTTCTTGTGTTCTTGAATCTACAACCTGTTTTACTATCCTTGGTTTAACATACATTCCTCCATTTGCTATAGAGCTAACTGCTGTAACTAATTGAAGTGGTGTAATTTCAAACCTTTGCCCAAATGATATTGTTGCTAATTCTACTGGCCCTACTTTTTCTTCTTTTAAGAAAATACTACTTGCTTCTCCTGGCAAATCTATTCCTGTTCTTCTTAATAAACCAAATTTTTCTAAGTATTTATAATAAGTATTTACTCCCATTTTTTGACCTAATCCAATAAATACTGGATTGCACGAATTCATTAATGCTTTTCTTAAACTTTCTGATCCATGTGGATTATATGATCTCCAACATTTTATTCGTACACCTGCAACTTCTATTCCACCTGTACAACAAAATTCTCCTTCTTTATCTGGTGTTGTAATTCCTTCTTCTAAAGCCGCAGAAGTTGTAATTAATTTAAACGTAGAACCTGGTTCATACGTATCTGTTACAGCTTTATTTCTCCATAATGCCATCATAGCCTTATTTTTTTCTACTTCTGAATATGTTTCCCACAATTGTTTAGTTTCTTCATCACTTGCCTCAAATGGAGTATTTAAATTATAATTTGGATACCCTGCCATTGCTAATATATCTCCATTATTTGGATCCATAATAACAATATTTCCACCATCTGAACATTTATTATCAATACATGCTTCTTTTAAATATTTTTCTGCTATTCCTTGAATTGTTGCATCTATAGAAAGGATTAAATCATTTCCATCAATAGCTGGTTCGTAATCTTCTCCTTCTTTTAATATGTCTCCTCCTTTAGCATCTGTCATTTTTTTTATTTTTCCTTGTGACCCTTTAAGTTCTTCCTCATATATAGCTTCTATTCCATCCAATCCTTGATTATCTGCTCCACAAAAACCAATCACTTGAGATGCTAAATTATTATTTGGATAATACCTTTTTGTATCTTCATCAATATTTATTCCATTTGTAATATTGTTCTGTCCCATCCAAATTCTCAATTCATCTGCTTTTTCTTTATTAACTTTTCTTACTATTGTTTCTATAGAAGTTACCTTTTTTACCTTTTTTAAAACTTTTTCATAGTCTAAATCAAATATATCTGTTAATGCTCTTGCCACTTTTTCTTTATCTTTTTTAGCAATATTTACTGGGTTTACAGTAACAGTTTCTACTGTACTACTTACTGCTAATATTTTTCCAGTTGAATCATATATAGTACCTCTTTTTGGATTTATCTTTCTATCCAATGTTTGTTGCGCTTTTACCATTTCTTGTAGATTTGCTCCCATTACAAATTGCACATACCCTATTCTAAAAATAAGTGCAATTAATATGCCCCATGTAATAAAAATGGCATTTTTCATTCTTATTTTTCTTTCAATATTACTTGACTTTCCTTCCACTTTTTCTTCTTTAGTCTTTATTAGATTTTTAAATTTTTTCCTTTTTATTTTTTCAATTTTCTTTTTATTTTCTTTTATATTTTCTTTTTCTTCTTTTTTTAATTGTTTAAATTTTTTTAATTCTTTACCTTTTATCAAATGAAATTTGCTATTATACATTACTCATTCACTCCTCAATAAATTGTATTCACTATCATCTTAAAAATGAAATTTTTTTGTTGTAACAAATTTCATTTATATACTAACAAAATAGGCATAATTAAAAAGGATTAAAATATTAAAATTTTATTCTAATATTTTAATCCTTTTTTCCTAATATTTTATTAATTAAATTTGTAAACCAATTTGTATCTTCTTCTACTATTACATGCTCTGAAGCAGGCTCAAGATAATCTTCTTTTGGCAAACTAACATATACTTTTTGAGATTCATCTAATTTTTGCATACCTAACTTTTCTTTTGCTGCTTTTTCTATATTATTTAAATTCAAGCTGTTTTCCATGTTAACTTCTAATTGAGCATTCTCTTTTTCTAAAACTGCTAATTCCTTTTTTAAACTTTCTTTTTCATCAAAACTAGCTGTAATAAGTGAATTTCTATAACTTATGGCAAATAAAATAACAAAGCCAATTACTAAATACAATACTGCTCTTGTATGATTTTTTAGTTTTAACTTTTTCTTTTTTTGTACCTTATTATCTTTTAAAGTTGAACTTTTTTTCCCTATTTTAGGATTCTTTTTTATCTCATACTCAGGTTGTAATTTTCTTGGACTTGTTTCATATTGATACATATTTCTGTAAACTGCCATAAATTATTCTCACCTCACTTATCTTTTATTTCTCTCAAATATTCTCAATTTTGCACTTTTGGATCTTGAGTTAAATTTTTGTTCTTCATCTGTTGCCACAATTGGCTTTTTGTTAATTATTTTTCCTAAAGATATATTTCCACACACACAATATGGTATATCAGGCGGACATGTACATTTTCCAACTGCTTCTATATAAGCATTTTTTACAATTCTATCTTCTAATGAATGAAATGTAATAACTGCTAATCTTCCATCTGGTTTTAAACATTTTATACATTTTAAAATAGTATCATGTAATGGTTCTAATTCATTATTAACTTCTATTCTTATTGCTTGAAATACCCTTTTAGCTGGATGACCATTATTTTGTTTTGATTGTGGTATGGATTCTTCAATTATTTTTACTAATTCTTTTGTTGTAATTATTTTTTTGTTTTTTCTTGCTATACAAATATTTTTTGCTATTTTTTTTGAATATTTTTCTTCACCATATTCAAAAAATATTTTAGCTAATTTTTCTTCTGTATAAGTATTTACAACTTCTTCTGCTGTCATTTTATTAGTTCTATCCATTCTCATATCTAATTTAGCATCTTCCATATAACTAAATCCTCTAGCTTTTTCGTCTAATTGATATGATGACACACCTAAATCTAATAATATTCCATCTACTTTATCAATTTCTTGTTTTTTTAATATATTATCTATATTATCATGATTATCGTGTATATATATTACATTATTAAAAGAATTCAAATTTTTTTTAGCGGCTTCTAAAGCTTCTAAATCTTGATCTATTCCTATTAAAATTCCTGAATTTGCTAAATGTTTAAGAATTTCTTTACTATGCCCTGCTCCACCTAAAGTTCCATCCACATATATTCCATCTTTTTTTATATTCAAGCCTTCAATACATTCTTTTAATAATACAGGTTTATGTTTAAATTCCATCTTTACACCTTTTCTTTTTATAGCACAATCAGTTGGTATTTTAAAATACCAACTGTATGTACTTTTTTCAATATAACTTATCTTTAGTATTTTTTAGCTCTTTTGTTTTATTTTTATTTATCTTATGGAAATATATAAAATTAACTTTGGTATTTTATATATCTTATCTTTTGATAATGTTAAATTCTTTTGTTAAATCTCTCATTCTAATTTTATCTTTGGTTTAAACTAGTCTAAATTTTATCTTTTGTTAATATTTCCTAAATTTTATCTTTAGTTAAATTCTCTTTGCAATTTCTTCTTTAGTTTGAATTTTTTATTAAAATTTTCTTTTGAATACTAATTTTTTTCTTTGGTTTATATACATTTTTTCTTTTGTTATTCTATATAAACTTTTAGAAAGTTATATACCTAACATTGTCATATTTTCTGCTATTTCATCAGCAGAAATATTTTCATCACTATTATATTTTTTCCATTTTTCTTTATTCCAAATTTCTATTCTAGTACCTACTCCAATTATAATAGCTTCTTTTTCCATATTCGCATATTCTCTTAAGTTGCTTGCAATTAGAAATCTGCCTTGTTTATCTATCTCACATTCAATTGCTCCTGATAGAAAAAATCTTACAAAATCTCTTGCATTTCTATTTGTAAGTGGAAGTGTTTTTAGTTTTTCCTGAAAGTTATTCCATTCATTTCCGTGAAAATCCAAATAAGCACCCATCAAGTCCCTTTGTTATTATGAACTTTTCGCCCATATCTTCTCTTAATTTTGCAGGCATTATTAATCTACCTTTTGCGTCAAGAGAATGTTCATATTCACCGATAAGCACTTTATTTCACTCCTCTCACTTTTCAACCACTTTTTACCACTTCTCTCCACTTCACTTAAATTTTAATACAAGTTTCTGGAAATTGCAAGAGTTTTTTGATTTTTTTTTACTTTTCTTATAAATTTTTCTTAGATACACTAGTATATTTATATCTTATCGACATAATTCTCCTTATTTTTACAAAAAAATTACAAAAATACCTTAATAATGTAATCTACACTATTAAGGTATTTTTATATTATTTTATATTTGTATTACCTCTATAAATTTTTATCCATGCACTATTTCCACTTGTTGGTGAACCACAAGTCCAACTAGACACACCCGCACCTGTTCCTCCTTGAATTCCGTATCCAGTATTTCCTCCTGCACCTCCATTGCAACTAACATAATGTGTATTTTCATGCGCATCACTTCCACCATTTGAACCGTTTTTTCCCTTGTACATTTAATAAATTTCCACCTGAAGCAGTTCCAGCAGAACCACCATAACCTCCATCTACATCCCCTGGAGAAGAAATTGCATTTCCTCCAATTCCTCCAGAAGTTACTGTTATTCCTTCACAACTAACATTTCCTCCTACTGAAAATGTTATAACACTACCTTTATTCTTATAAAGCTTTGATTCCGCATATCCTCCGGAGCCGCCTCCGCCTCCGCCGCCTCCTTCATTGTAGCCATCCCATTGACCATCTCCACCAGAGCTAGCATATTGAACATCAGCATATCCTCCTCTACCAGATGAAGCTCCTGCTGCTATTTTAAAATAGCCATCTTCTGGTATTGTAAAACTTCCTGAAGATGTATAAGTTCCTATTAATTCCCAACTTGTTGGTGATGATACTTTAGAAGCAGCCTCTACTTCATTTGTTCCTACATTTCCTGCTTTATCCTTTACATTTACTTTTACTACATATTTTGTTCCTGCAATTAATCCTGTGTATTTATAAGTATTATTAACATCTACTCCTCTTTGTTCATTTCCTAAAAAATATGTATAGGTTTCTTGCTCTGCTAATCCACTTTGCCCATCTGTTGCTTCTACTGTAATATCTATACTATTCTCTGTTTTATTTCCAACCTTTACTGTTACTATTGGTGCTACTGTATCTTCTACTGTTTGTTCTACTATGTCCCCAAATCTTCCTTCATCTTTTAATCTAGCAAATATAATATCTTTATATGAAAGTTCTGTTACTTTACCATTGTTTTCTATTTCTTTCCATTCACCATCTTTACTGTTTATTTGATATTGTATTTTATATTCTGAATCTGTACTAATTATTACTTCTGCTTTATTATTCTTCCAAGTTATTTCTCCAAAAGTTATGTTTCCTTTTGGTTTCAATCCTCCTTCTGATTCTATAAACTCTCCTATTCCATTTATAGAAGTTTGATCATTTACTATTGCATTATTTACTGCATTTGAAGCTTCTTTTGCCTTATCTATTAGTCCATCATCACTAAATACATAACCAATTGTTACCCCTGCTAAAATTAAAATAACTACAATCGTAATTGCTAAAGCTATTAAAGTTATACCTTTTTTCTCTAAAATTTTTTCTTCTTTCACACTTTATCCACTCCTTTGTATCTTAATTTTTATCTTTTGAGCAATGAATATTTTATAAAATGATATACCAAACACTATAAGTTGTCAACACTATTTTCCAAACATATATACAAAATTTTTTCCAACTTTTCTGTATATACAATCGAAAGTTTCATAGCTACCATTATTTCTTTTGTAGGTACTTTTTTTAAATTTAATCTATACCCATTTAATAAAGCTAATTGCCTTATAAATTCTCTACTTGTCCTTCCATTTCCATCTCTAAAAGGATGTAATACATTTATTTCCGATAAGTAGTATGCTAATTTTTTTGAAAATTCTTCTTTATTATAATTTTGCAAATATTTTTCTTTTTTTAGTTTATCTAATAAAATTTTTAATTCATCTTCAATATATTCCCACTCTGCAAATCTAAATTCATCTTTAGAAATATTTTCTTTTCTAAATTCTCCTGCAAATGGATATATATCTTCAAATAAATATTTGTGAATATTTTTTATATGCTCTATATCAAAATTTCCTGTAACTCCCATTTTACGTAATCCAAGCAATTTAGCAGCTGTAATTTTTGCTTCGTAATATCGTAATTTTTTCTGATCTTTTAAATTTAATTTATTTATTAAAATGCTACTATTTTCATAACAATATTGTGACTTTCTATTTTCATATATTTTAGACATTTTATTATTCTCCTCAAAATATATTTATAATTTTTTATTAAATATATAATAACCAACCTTTTTATCTAACTATTAAAGACTGCAATAATTGCAGTCTTTTAATTTTTAATATCCTATTGGCTCATTTTTTATCATTTCTATTAACTCTGGCATGTCAACTTTTTCTTCTGCATACATTTTAAACATATTTATATCATTATCATTTATTTGCATTCCCTCTAATTCCAAATCGTGTTTTATATTGCTTATATCAAAGTTAAAAACTTTTTCATCAAACATAATTATTTATTCCTTTCTCCTTTCTCTATGGTATATAGATAAAAGGCTTAAATTTAGTTGAAAAATAATTATTTCCCACACAATAATATTATACCATATTTTTGTGTAAAAGTCAAATTTATATATTCCTCTATTCTTAGAGCCATGCCACTTTTAAGCTTTGTTTTTTTATTTAGACTATCCCTGTAAACATTTTACTCCAATTAGCAAAAAATTCCATTACATAGTCTCCTACTTGCTTTTTTTCTAATTTATTTGTATTCTTTATATTTATTAATTCTATTACTTCTTCTCCTATTTTTATTTTTGCTGTTCCTATAATTTCATTTTGCTCCACAGGTGCTTCAAAATAATAAATTGCATTTATTTCTATTTTTATATTATCCAATTCTGTATTTTTTATAGCTATTCTTTTATTTTTAATTTTATCTAATTTTAATTTTATATTATTATTTTTGCATTTATTAATAATAATTCTATTACTATTTATTCTATTCCATTCTTCAAATTGTTGTAATATTTTTTCTTCTATATCTACCACTTGAAAATTTTTAAATGCATATTCTATTAATTTTATACTATCTGAAGTCCTCATTTTTTTTGTATCTGCTCCCAACACAACAGTTATTATATCTAAATTTTCTCTTTTACAACCTATAACAAGACATCTTCCTGCTCCATTTGTAAAACCCGTTTTTATTCCATACACACCTGGCAAAACACCTAATAATTCATTGGTATTTTTTAAAGTTTTTAATTTGTTATTTATTTTTACAGTATATGTTTTTGTATTTACTATTTCCTTAAACTTAGGTATTTCCATTGCATAATCTGCAATTTTTGCTAATTCCTCTGCTGTAGTATAATGTTCTTCTTTATCCAAGCCTTCTGGAGTAACAAAATGTGTATTAGTTAATCCTAATTTTTTTGCTTTATTATTCATTTTTTCTGCAAATCCCTCTACACTCCCTCCTGTATGTATTGCTAAAGCTACTGCTGCGTCATTTCCCGAAACTAAAAGTAACCCATATAACAAATCGTGAACTGTTATTTTGTCATCTTTTTTTAATCCTAATCGCGAACCTCCAGTCCACGCTGCTTTATTTTCTATTGTAACAACATCATTTAATTTTGCGTTTTCTAAAACTACTATTGCAGTCATAATTTTAGTAGTACTTGCCATTTTAAATTGTTTTTTTCCATTTTTTTCAAATAAAACTTTTTTTCCAATTCTATCATATATTAGAGCAACTTGAGAATTTATATTAGGAGTATTTCCTACTTCTTTAGAAGTTTCTATTACTGAATTAACATTTATTTTCTCTGCATCTTCTATATCTGCCCAAACTAGATTATTGGAAAAAATAAAAACTAAGGTTAAAAAACTTAACATTATTTTTTTTATTTTCATTAAAAATCACCTTTTAAATTATATTTTAAAAGGTGATTTTTATGATTTATATTTTATCTTGTTCTTGATGGGGCTCCATATTCTTCTATAATTTCATCATGTATTTCTTCTATTTTTTCATCTGGTGTTTTTCCAGTTCTTTCCTCATATTTTTTAATAAATTCTTCTACTGAAACCTTTGCCTTTTCTGCTTCTTTTCTTAATGTTGTTGTCTCTCCATTGTCTAAAAGAATTATATCATCAGGTCCTAATTTATCATTACTTGCAGTTTCGTCAATATTTTCTATTCTTGTTTTTCCATCTCTTTTTATTTCTGGTTCTGCTTTTTTTAATTCTTCTTCCATATCTACATTTCTACTTCTATCCATAAAATCTTTAACTTCTTTAGATGTCGGCATTTGGCTACGAGTCTCTATTGGTGCAGAAATATATCTTTTTTCTTCATCCATACTTAATTCTGCTCTTACATAATCTACTTCAATTATGCCATATTGTCCTATTCTAACAGAAAGATATTCTTCAGTTCCATTCATAGAACTTCTTCCTTCTAATTGTAACATACATTGAACTTGTTCTTCTTGTACACTACTTCCATCTCTGTTGTTAATAGATGTTATCTTTTGGCCTGTTGTTGTTCCTTCTAAGTTTTCTAAACTATCTATAGTACCAATTTGACCGTCTGCAGTTATTCCTACAAAAGAAAACATGCCACTTTGTCCTTTACTACTATTTGAATATACTACACCTATTTTTATATATCCCTTTTCTTTTATCTCTGGTATCATATCTGCTAAATTTTCTGTTCCTGTTACTTTTTCATAAGGGTCTATTTCTTGTTTATTAGTTATTTTATCGAAAACTATTTCTTTATTTGTATCTGCTTCTGTATAAGATTTTACTTTTTCTTCTCCTATAAATTCTTTTACTTCTTCCAATCTTTGCTCTGCTTCAAATTCCTCTAGTTCATATTTTGAAAAATATTTATCTTCATTTTCTAATTCTTCTGGAATTTCAAAATTTTCTATATCGTCTAAATTTAATGTTAAAAAATAGTTTTCATCTATATTTTTAAGATTTTCTATATATTCTGTTGTAAAATGTAATTTTCCTTTGCTATCCACAGTTGCCAATAAATTTTGTTCTTTATTAAAAATTTGATACTCATTTGTATTTTCTTGTTTGTTATTTATCTTTGCAACAAATAAATCCTTTTCTAAAATTCCAGATTGCTCAAATTCAAACTCTTTATAAAAAATGATATTTTCTAATTCTTTTTCTTCTTCCAAATTAGCTTTTACACTATTATTAATATTCAAAACTATTTGCTTTAATTCTTTATCTTCTTTATTTTCCATTCTAAGCCTAACTCCTTCCACAATTACAAATTTGGATGAAAAAGAAACAAATTGATTCTTTTTCATCCTTTGTCTTTTAATACTTATTTAATAGTAAATGACATTACAAAGTCAGTTCCTTCTTTTAATTGCATTGCTACTGTCATTGTATATATGCCATCCTCTGTCTCTGTTTTATCTTGTAATTTTAAGTCTACTGTTGATATATCTCCACTTTCAGTATAATTAGTGTATCCAACAGTATTTTTTTCAAAAATACTACTTTTTATATGTGCTTTAAAATCATCCAAAGTTTTATAATTGTTATTTCTAAAAGTTTTATCTAGCTTATTATATACATATCTATAATCTTTTGAATTTAATGCATCCATTATTTTTTGTACATTATATAAAACCTTATCTTTTCTATTACTATTATTATATTTTTCTAAAAATTCAGAGAAATTTGTTGTATAAGTATCTAATAATATATCATAATCATTAACACTTTTTTCTATAAATATATAATAATTTCCAAAATCATCTATACAAATATATTGCTTATATTCTTCTTTTTGTTCTATCTTGTATAAATTTATACCTTTTAGTTCATATTTTGCCATATATTCATTGTACTCATTTTCTGTTTCAAAGTCATCAATAGTTTTTACACTTTTTATATCCATTTGAGATATTTCATTATTATGCATATTTATATAGTTTAAAAAATCATTATAATCTATAAATTTGGCTGTTCTATACTCTTCATCTAATCTATAATACGCTTCTTCTGGTCTATACATTAATTCATAAATGTAATTATCAAAATATTTATCTAATACATTTTTTTCTGTAACTTTTATATCTTCTTGTTTATTATAATCGTTTTTTTCTATTGCACTTGTTGCTAATTTAGAACCTTGATTATTTAAATATCCATTAAAAATTTCTTTATTTATTGGAATTACTGAAAAAGTTAAATTAGCTTGATCCATTTTTAATATTAAATACAGTTCTTGTTTTTCCTTAATATTCCTTATTATTGATTTTGTAAAAAATATAGGATAAAGAGAATCATCATATATATATGCTTCTTCCAAAATCAAATTATAATCTGATAAATTATGCCTTTCTATCTTATTAATAGCATTTTCCATTGTAATTCCATTAGATTCACAATACACTTTATCCAATACACTATAAATACCTTCTGAATTATTATAAGATTCATAAATAACATATTTTTTTATCATTTCTTCCAAACTATAAAATTTATCGTAATTTTCTAACTTTTCAACTTTTTCTGAATATATAACAGACTGGGTTGGTACATAAGTTTCATTTTTATATTCATTTTTATTTAGTAATAACAATAATAATGTAACTATTACTATTATTATTATAACCACTACTATTATAATTTTATATAAATTAGATTTAGACATCTTTTGCCTCCTATTTTTCAACTTTTATGTACTCACCCATAGCTACTACAACATCGTTTATATTGCCCCAACCAGTAGGAGAACCATGATATGGATTAGATACATAAACTCTTCCATCAGTGCCAATATCTGTTATTGTCATCCAGTGCTCTACTGATGAATATTTATTATTTTTTGAGGTTCCAGAACCATTAACATATACTATAACAGGATGTCCTTTTCTTAAATGTGCTTCTATATCGCTTATATAGCTACTTGTATTAGAAGTATTTGTATATATTACTTGTGATTTTGTTGCATATTGTTTTACTATTCCTGGTATACTTTGTTGACCTGTTGTTGACCAATTACCTGGTGTAAAGTCATAACCATATCCACTTAGTGCAGTAGCTACAGCTGCTAAGCTACAACCAACTTTACTTATTGTACTACCTGCATAAGGGTCATCTGCCCATTCACCTTTATTTTGCTTATATTCTGTATATACTTTTCCAGAAGAACTATTGTACTTTGAAGCTCCTGAACCACTTGTTCCTCCAGATGATCCTCCACCTGATGAACCACCTCCTGGTGAAAATATATCTTTTTCATTTTCTGGAGTTCTTGTTATTTCTCTATTTGGAGCTGCTGGATGCCTTGCTATTTGTTCAGCTGTATAATATATATAATAATTTCTTGAAAATGCATCTGATACATTATATTTTCCTTTTACAAAAGTTTCAAAAGCAGCTTCCCTTGCTATCATAACTGATGCATAACTTCCACTAATATATGACCACCAATTATCCCAAATAAACATATAATGCTTATATGTATCTTTGCCATACTTTGCCATACCTTCTTTATATACTTCTTTAAATGTATATCCATTTTTTTCAGGCAAATGCCCATTTTGATGTACTATAGCTAATAAAGCATATAACTGATGTTGTGGTAAATTTAAATCTTTTAGTGAATTAGCCAAATTGTTAAGTTCTATTTTTATTAAATCATTACCTATTTTATCTACTAATCCTTTTTCAATATATATTTTTTTATCCCTTATATTTTCTTCTCCATAATTTGCAGTAGGTCCTTTACCTAACTTTCCATTTACATAGCTTTCTACATTAGGTACGTTTGTTTCTGTAGTTCCATCTTTAAGTACCATTCCAGAAACTGCAAATTTTGAATGGTGCGATTTCCATTGTAAATCTGCATTACCAATTGTTGGCCAACCTGCTCCATCATTATACATTAAATAATATTTTCCATCTGCTGATTGTGGTGCTTCACTAGAATGAGAAAATTGGAATAAATAATCTGCCACATTAGAAATTGTAGAATCTACATTTCCACTTCCTCCATTATTTCCACTGCCATTATTACCACCTTCACCACTATTTCCTCCTCCTGGAAAATTATCGTGTGCACCTCCGCCATCTCCAACATAACCTTCATCTACTAAAAAACCTTCTGGATTAAATATACTATAATCAAGTTCTTCTACTCCATAATTTCTTCCTGTATATTTATACATTATGTATCTCATAATATCTTCCAAATATTGTGTATTAGAATTTTGTCTCAATAGATAAAATAACATTTCTGTACCACTTATTAAATATCCATCAGCACTCACTTTTCTAATAGAATTTGGTATTTTAAATGGTATTTCCATTAAACCAATAAAACTCTTTTTGCCATCTCCTTTTTCTCCTGTTCTATCTTTTTGGTTTACTATTTTACCTCCACCCCATGTCTCTGTTTCTGTTGTTTCAAGCATATTATATGTTCTATTTATTTGTTTCAAAACATCAGAAATAACTTTATCTGGTAATCTTCTTGGTCCTGCTTTTCCTGTTTCATCTGGTCCCTTAACTGTTTTATCATAAATAATAGTATGTTCTATTATCCATGTTTTAGCATAAGTTACTTTAACACTTGGTGTCTGTGTTATAACTGTTGTTATTGTTACATCTTGCCCACTACCAATTATCTCATAAGTTATTTTTTCTTCTCTACTAATTACTTGTTGGGTTTCTTTATCTTTTTCTTCTATAATTTCTATATTCTTTTTTTGCAAATCATAATCTATTGTTTCTGTTGTTATTACTGTTGTTTTATCATACATTAAAGTTAAATATATTTCTGTATCATTTTTTATAATATCTGTTAATGCTGCTAAAAATTCTGGATTTTGAACAATTAATCCTAATATGAAGAAAAATTGTGCCGAAGTAGTATATTGTGTTATCATTTCTTTGTAATTTACATATCTTAATGCTATATTATTTATTCTTGAAACTTCTTTTCCATTTTCTTCTATTATAGTAGTTACTATTTCTGGTACAACTAATTGCCCTTTATCATCTATTGAAAAATAATCTCTTATTTTATCATCTCCAGCTTGTACCATTTTTTCATATTCATTGTATGGTTTATAATATATTCGTTTTTGATTATTTAAATCCGTAGTTTCAGCTGTGTCTAATGCCCTATACATAAATACTCTTGGTGGAACACCTTTTAATGAATCTCCTGCATACTTTTCTCTATTTAACTCTTCTGTAACTGCTTGAGCTTCTATAAATTTTTTAACATATTTTCTATTTGCTTTTTTTACTGCCTCTTCATAATTGGCAGAATTTGTTTCTGCTAAATCTCCTGCTAATTTTAAATCTAATATGTCTATGTTTGTTTTTTTCTTTAATTTATCTATAATCTCATCTAGTTGCTCATCAGTAATTATAATTCCCTCGTCTTTAATTATAAATAGTGAGCCTATTGCATCTACAATAGAATCCAATATATCTTTTATTGTATTACCTACTGCATTAAAAATCCCCAATATAAAAGTTGCAATAATAATAAGAATAATAACAGGCATTAGAATACTTATTATTGTATGCCTAATCATTTTTTTCCTAACCTTTTTATTTTTTGCTAAATTAAGTGCATTTTTAGCAGCTCCTAAAACATTTCCTGTTGAAACATTTTTAGCTAAATTTACTCCATCTTTAACACCTTGTTCTGTATCTTTTATATCATTATAGGCTTTTTCTGCTAAATTATTTTGTGTTTCAGTATTTTGATTTTCTTGTCCTTCGATTGGCTCTTCATTATCCCTTTCATTAAATTCCATAATTTACCTCACATTATATTGGTATTCTAAAATTCAATTTTTCCACATTATTTGGATTATTTTTATATAGTTCTAAATCTAATATTATATTTTTAAATACAATATCTTCAACCTCTCTATATATATTATAAACCTTTGCAAATTTAACATTTAGTATTTTTTGAAAACCAGATTTTAGTTCTAAACTAGAAAGTGGTATTTCGTTTATATATGAAATATATTGATTTTTGTTTTTATCAGTTATATAAATATTGTTTGAATCTTTTCCATCATTTATTAAAATACTTTTTTCTGAATAATTTTTAAAATTTATATTATATATTTCATAATCCATATAAACATTTCTAGTATTTATAATTATTTCTATATTTTTATCTTTTGCAGATTTATTAATTTTTTCTCTTTTTACAAATTTATTAATATTTAACTTAATTTCATTTTCTTCTTGTAATAATGTAATATAGTCCACATAATTTTTTTCTGGTGTTATTCCACCACTTTGCAACAAATTACCTTCGTAAAATGTTACTTTATATGTTACATACCCATCATATACTGTCCATAACTCTAATTGATATGATACATTTTCTTTTACCATATATTTAATATAATCACTTTGAAAGTCTTTTAAAGTTGGATATTCAACTTCTTTACATTCTGTGCTTAATAAATTATAGGCCTGTTCATAATTTTTATTATTACATGCTTCAACAAATTTTTTTATTACTTCTGCATTTATTTTTGCTGCTTCCTCTGACAAATTAACACCACTTATAACAGATTCATCAGGTTTTTCTAAATCTGTTGCTATATAATCATTTGAATCTGTATTTTCTTTTTTTTGTTGTTGTCCTATCAAAGAATTTATTGTTGTTATAATAATAAGAATAAAGGCTATAACAGCCACACCTATTATTATTTTTCTTCCGTTTTGATTAAAATATCTAATAATTTGGTTTAACATATTATAGCCTCCATATTTTTAATAAGCTCCTCTTTGCTTTTTCATCTTGTTAATTATATCATTTGCTTGTAATTGTGCTTGTTCTTTATTTAAGCCTCTAGACTGTAATTCTCTAACATAAGAATTATTAAGACTTGTCATCTTCTTTTCATCTCTAAAGTAATCTGCGTCTTTACCTTTTACTTGTTTCATAATTGTTGTACTTTGTTCTCTTGCCATTCTTTCCCTAACTGCACTATTATTTACTCCTTTTCCTCTAAGTTCAGTATTAATTTCATCTTCTAATTTTAAACCTTTTACTATATCTTTCATATCTGTTACGCCATTATTATTTAATTCTGCTGCTCTTACCATTGCTTGATTCAATTGACTTCTAGAAAGTTTACTTCCATCTTCATTCCTATAATGTTGACGTACATAATTTCTATTTGCTTCATCTTTGCTAAAGTTTCTAGCCTGCTCTCTTAAAATTGCTTCTTCTTCACCATAAGCCCCTTCTCTATATGTATTCTTTAATGTATTTGCAGCTCTTGAAGCAGTATTCATTACCGCATCTGCTCCTGCTGTTCCTCCTAATGCGGCTCCTGCTGCTCCCATAGATAATACATTATCCATGTCTCCACTTGCAATTCCCATTCCAACTCCTACTGCTGCTCCTGCTGCTGTCGTTCCTGCACGCATAGCCATACGAGGTGCTGCTTTTACAGTTCTTTTTATTGCTTTTGTAGCAACATTTCCTACTCCTCTACCAATTCTTCCTGCTTTTTGCTTTATTCTATTTCCTGTAGTAGTTTTTCTTGTAAATCTTTGTGGTTCTTCCGTTTGTGAATAATTTGTATTCTCTGAATTTGTATTTTGTGCAAATCTAGGATCATCAGCCATCATTTTATTTATTTCATTCTCATCATATCCAGATTCTCTTAATGTTTGTGCATATTCTTCTGGGGCATAATTATTTGGTTCATTTGATGGTTGATATGCATCTCTTGCCATTTGATCTCTTTCTGTTGGGTCAAAGTTGCTTGTTCCAAAATTATTTTCATCATACGCATCTACCATTTGTTGTTGAGCAGTCTTATTTTCTTGTCTATTTTGATTTGCTTGTGTTCTCTCTCCTGTAATAGGCACAGAACCTGATGCAAATGCTGTTAAGCCACGTGGTGAATTACTTGATTCTAATTGGTTATTTTCTTTAGTTCTAACTCCTTTTGAAGCAGAACCACCGCCACCACCTTTTGCTCCTTTATTTACTGCTCCACTTAATTTCTTAAATACTGCTGCTCCACCTAATAGTCCAGCTGCTGCTCCTAATCCACCTGCTGTCTCTCCTCCAATTCCAAAGAATTTACGTAGTAATTTTTCTGCTGGTATTAAAAATGCTAAAAACATTATAGCAAATATTGGATTAACTGTAGCAATATTCATTGATGAACCCAAAAATGCAGAATATATTAATAAATGAAATGGTTGAATTAACAAGTTAAATAAATACTCTTTAAACCATGAATTAAAAGCTTGTGCTTTTCCGTCCCTTATTTTATCTATAGGGTAAGTTAACGCTACCATCGGTGCCATTAATGTCAAAAATGCCATTGTAACAACCCTTTTTACATAAGTCCATGTAAACATACATGTACATATTACTAATGCCATATACATTACCAAATATATTGCTCTTGTACCCAAACTTGCATACTGTACTTGAAATCTGCAAAGTCCTGTTAAATCTGTATTAAAATTAACTCCTCCTCCAGTTCCTGTAGTACTAACTGGTATTTGATTATTAATTTCTATGCCATTTATAATAGTTTCTGTTACTTCTAACATAAATGCCATTATATAATGTAAGAAGAACAAAATACATAAAGCAACTAACCAATCCATTAACATTTTTTTGTATTTTGCTTTATCTGAACCTGTACTTGAAATAATTATCCTTATACCAATATACATTAAAACTGATAATAATCCAACTGTTGCTAAATTTCTTAGTCCAACATACCAACTTGCAATTGTAGGTCGTATTTGTTCTGCAATATTTTTGTTATTCATACCATCATCATTATATGAAGTAGGATTTATAAAATTAACTTGCAAAGCAGGAACTTTGTTAGAAAATATTTTTTCTGGTGTGTATTGTATTACCGGTATTCCATAATTATCTGCATTTACACCATTAAGTCCAACCCATGAAAACATTCCATTTATCCAGCCTTTATCTAACTTTTCTGCATTTATTTCAACTACATCAGTTCCTGTTGATGCATTGTAAGACATATCTGGATATTTACTTGAAATTGTACCCCATTCAGATGCACTTACCAAAAATCCTTCTGTTATACCATCTCCGCCTCCTAATGTACCATCATACATAAAGAATTGTAGTCCTGCCAATATAGAATCAAATAAGCCTACAAATAAATCTATTACTGGTCCTAACAAAACCCCTCCAAAACTTCCGTCAGTTTCTTTTCCTTTATCATCAGTATCCCCATGTATTTGTTGGTCTTGAGCTGGTACGTCTGGATCTGTTGCAGATGAATATGTTGGAACAACAAAGTTAAACAATATTAATATTACTATAGCTATTATAATCTTTTGTGTTAATCCTTTGCTTGTTAGCGATTTCATATTTTCCTCCTAATAATTTGATTGTATTTTTTTCTGTTTCATCTGCATTAATTTATTTAGGTTTGTTTCAACAAATTCAAATTCTTTTGCCGTTGGTTGAATTTGTATTATTGCACTATCTGGTCCTACTTTTAATAGTCCTTCACCCTTAAAACATGTAATTAAAAAGTTAGCTTCTCCTGCACTTAATTTAAATACTTCTTTTAAATATTGTATTTCTGACTTATCTTGTGCTAAAAACAATTTCGTATCAGAAGATGTAAGTACTGCTTGTGCTTCTGGTTTTTCATAAAAGTCTTGGAATCTTTGCGAAATAATAGCCAAAGAAACATTTCTTTTTCTAGCACGACGTGCCATTGTATTTAAAAAGTCTACTGCTTCTGGATATGGAAGCAACATCCATGCTTCATCAACTAAAACTCTTTTTTTAGCTGCTTTTGTTTTATCTTCGCTATTCTTTTTAACATATTTTTCCCAAATCCATGCAAGTAAAATTTGTTGTGCAAGTGGTCTTGCAAATCTTTCTTCCAATTGTGAAATATCCAAATTTATAAATAATGTACCATCCAATAAATCAAATGTAGATTGTCCATCAAAATATGCCATCTGGCCATCATACTCTCTTATATATTGTTTCATTACCTTTAGTAAATAGCTATAGTGGAAATTATAATCCACATTAGTGTTATCTCTTGCTTTTGCTTGAATTCTTTTGTACCATGAACCTATAGTAGGCATCTTCTTTTTATCTCTGCCAAGCATATTTCCTGACATTCCTGTATTAGATGCTTCATATAAACTATTTGGATCAGAAGTTATTCCTAAACTTGCATATTCTTCTGCTACAGATTCTGCTATAATTTGTTTTGTAAGTTCGTTTACTTCTTGACTTCTTGTGCTTCCTCTTGCCATAGTTATTAAAGCTTGTGTAACATCTTCTACTTTGTTTTCTACATTTAAAACTAATCTTTCTCTTCCTGTTATTTCGTCTTTTATAATTTCTGTTTCTATATCAAATATATTTATAACGGTTTTTGATGTAGGTGAAAGTACTATATTTATTCCACCTAAACTTTCTGCAACTATACTATATTCGCCTTCTGCATCTAGTGCTAAACTTTGTATTCCCATAAGAACTGCGGACCTAGAAATTAAAGTTTTCATTGTAACTGATTTACCAGCACCAGATTTAGCAAATATAACCATATTATAATTTGTTAATGAACTATGAAAGTTATCAAACAATATTGGTACACCAGTTTGTTTATTTATACCTAAAGGTATTCCTGAAGGATGTCCTACTTCTGAAGTTGTAAATGGAAATACTGTTCCCATTGACCTACGATCAAAAGTATGATTTCTTTTTATTTTATCATCCATAAGTGGAAGATTTGATTTAAACGCTTCCTCTTGAATTCCCCATGCACTTTTTACAGCCACTAAAGATTTTGACATTTCTGTTGATAATAATTTTGTATATTTATCTAAATCTTCAAGACTATATGCAAATAAAGTAGATACTATAGAAGCTTCATAAAGTTTATTATAACCAGCTGCTATTTCATCCCTTAACTGTTCTGCTTCAAATCTCTTTTGCCCTACTGTACTTTCCCTATTTATATTTCCTCTATCTGCTGCAACTATTCTTTCTGTTTCTAATTCATTAATTACTCTATTTAACTCATTTTGTGATCTAGATTCTGGAATTGGGTTTATATATATTGATGTATTTATATCCCCAAATAAATACATATCTCTAAATAATTCTGGAAATGTACACATTCTTGGTAGTGCTGATACAAAAAAGCTTCTTGCATATCTAGTAACATTTGATATTATTTTTAAATGATCTATATTACTAACATCTATTCCAGATGGAGCAATTAATTCTTTAATTGTCTTTTTTCTTAAAATCTCATATCTTGATGGTTTTGTGTAATCATTATGTACTTCTTCAACTTCTTTTTTATGTTTTTTAAACATTCTCTTTCGTACCTCCTTTTACACTAACTTCTTTTCTTTTTCTTCCCCTTTTCTTTTTTTCTTCATTATTTACTTTTTCAATAGCACGTTCTGCAATATCTTCACCTACAATAGTTTTATTTTGTTCAATAATTAATCTTGCCATTTGTGAAATTAAATCATCCATTGATTCTTCTTTTTTCATTAATTCTTTTTCTTTATCTGATTTTGCTTCTATTACTTTATTATTAGCTTTTTCAAAAGCTTCTTCTGCTATTTTTCTATCTAATTCTCTCATTTTTTTATCTAATACATCTGGTGCTGTTGAATATAATTCATCATATCCTGCTCTAATAGCTTTATCAATTCCATAAATTTCTGCATCATCTCTATTATATGCTACATATAGTAAATCTACTAAGCCATTTGAATCTAATACTTTTGCATTTATTCCACAAACTGCCAATGTTCTAACAATTGATTGTGCCCTTGTATATAATTCTGAAAAAGCTAAATTTTTAAGTTCTTCTTTATCAAAATTATTTTGTCCTAAGTCTTCTGGATAATATGGTATAACCACATAATATTTTTGGTTTAATACATTTTTATTTAAGCTCATTTTTTCTGTTGTAAAAATTATATCTTTCCCATATTCATATAAATTAGTTTGTTTTGTTAATTCGAATAATGCTTTATCCAATTGTTCTTTTGTATATCTACCAGAAGCAACCATCTGGTTATATTTTTGTCTTTGTTTATTTAAATCTTCTTCTATTTCATGTATTTTGGCTCTATATGTTTGAATACTACTTTCCAAATTTATTGTTCTTGTTTGTGTATATATTTGTATAGGATGTCTTAATGTATTTAAGAATTGTACAAAGCCCTCTTCAACACTATTTTTTTCCATTTCAGACATTAAATCATAATTTATACCTTGACATTCAACTACCATTACATATTTAGTTCCATTTTTTATGCAAATCATATTGTCTTCAATTTTATCAAACTCCATAAAATCAAACACAGATTCTACCTGATATGTCTTAGTTGGTGTTTCTACGGCTACTGTTTTTTCTTTATTTGAACTCTCTCTATAGTTCTCTTTTTTCTTAGAATTTACAGCAACTATTATTAATACTGTTAAAAGCACAAACATTATACATAAAACTATTATAAGTGCTATAGTTAGTATATCATTCATTATTTTTGCCCTCCTTATATACATAAATTTTTCTTCCGTTTCTTCTAAATTTTAATGCTCTTTTTATAACATCATCTATATTTTCTCCACCTGTTTTTCTTGTAAATTCGAATTTTGAAATTTCTGGTACTTTAAAAGTACCTATTGCAAAACCTATTATTGCAAATGCTATTACAAATCCTATACCTACCATATATAAATTCATAATAGAAAAAAATAAATAAAATAATAAACCTACTGCTCCACCTATTATAGTGTATAAAAAACTTTTACTTGAAAATATAAATAATATTCTTCCTTCACCTTTTACATTTCTAGGCAAATTGTATGTTCCCATCCTATAACTCCTTTCTTTTGTACCCATTTATACTTAATAATTATTATATCAAAAAATATCACAAATTGTAATAAAAAACAAAAAAAAAGTGCATTTTTATGCACTTTTAATAATAATGTAATATTTTTGTAATATTGTTGTAATATTATCCATTTGTATTTGTTAAACCAGATGCTACATTTACTACAACCATTGTAATTGCAGAAGCTCCAAATATTAATAAAGCTCCTACTAAATAAGGTATCATAGTTTTTTTGTATTCTGCTTTTTCTTGAGCACTTCCCATCATATATTTAATACCTAAAATTAGTAGTACAATAACTGCAACAACAACACCAACTGTTGTTATTATACCAATTAATTTATTTCCTATATTAGTAATGTCTTCTGTAGCTGGAGTTGAAGTTCCTGTTAATCCACCTGCTATTTCTCCTGGATTAATTCCAGATGCACTACAAATTGTTGTGCCTATTGAAATTAGTATTAAAACTATTAATAGTACTCTTAATACATTAACTGCTTTTTTCATAATACCCGTCCTTTCTTTTTATATATTATATATAATATATATCTCTTTTATGAGATAATTTTAAAATCTGTTATTATGCTTGTAAAATATTAACCACTATTTTCCATATTCCAAAAGCTCCAAATATTATTATACATCCTACGGTGTATGCAATTAAGGATTCTTTTATTTTGCTTTTCTGTTCTACACTTCCTGTAACAAACTGTATTCCCAAAAATAATCCTATAATTACTGCTATAACTATTCCAATAATTAATAGTGTATTGTAAATAATATTAGACATATTTTTTATATTATCTTCTGGTAGTACATCTTCTTTTCCACTACCTAAAAAATCATCTGCTCCAGATATTATAGTACTAACTGTTGTATCTGAAGTTGCTCCTCCATCTGTTTGTTGAGAATCATCTTGTGCTACTGCTTTTACAATATGAATACTAGATAATAAAAATATTGTAGTTATAATTATTGTTATGTATTTTAATATTTTCATATAAAACCTCATTTATTTAAACTTTCTACCATATTTGCTATTATAGATACTATTGTAGAAATAGCTACTATAAATACTACACCTATTATATAAGGAATCATAGTTTTTTTGTATTCTGCTTTTTCTTCTACACTACCCATCATATATTTTAACCCTAATATAATCATTGTTATTACCGAAATAACTATACCCACTGTTGTAATTATTCCAATTATGTTATTAGCTTTACCTGTTATTTCATCTACTGCTGTTCCACTAATTGGTTTCTTGCTTGGATCATAATCTTCTGGATTAATAGCATGTACAAAATTTGGTAACATAAAAACGCAAATAAAAAGGATTATATTTACAATTAAAAATAATTTTTGCCTTTTTATCATATCTCCTCCTGAATGTATACTATCAATTATATTATAACTGACTTTTTTTCAAATTTCAAGTATTATATTTTTATATAGACATTTTTTAACACAAATGTAACAGAAACGTAACAATTCTGTAATTTAAGCAAACAAAAAAGACACGTTTTGCACTGGCCAATTTTATTGGTCATAAACATGTCTTTAAAATTTATAATATTTTTTTATTTTATTGTTGAAATTGTTTCTTCTGATTTATTTTTCTTTTTATTTGTATCTTTTTTGTAATATTTCGCTATCAATTCATCTAATTCTACACTAATTTTATATGTTACACTATAATCTTGCCCACTAATTATGCTATCGTTTAATTTCTCACGTAATTTACAAATTTCATCATTTAACATACATACACTCTCCTTTTTCGTTTTATTTTTCTTTTGTATATATTTAAAATACCATAATTTTACATGTTAGTCAATTCTTTTTGCTTTATTTTACAGTGTTTTCAAGCATTTTCGTACGACATTTTTCTTTGTTTTAGTTCTTTATTTTTCAATATGCTTTAACTTTTATTTTTATATTTTATAATTATATTATTTTTTACAAAAATCAACAAGTTTTTTAGACAATATTCTTTAATATTAATATTTTATTAATATATTATAGATAGTACCATACTTTCCTCTTTAAATATATTATTTAATACTTCTTCTACATAATTTTTATTTACTGTTTTAAATTCTTCTATATAGTCAAAACTGTTTATTTCTTTTATTTTATCTGCCATAAACATTCTAGCAATATTTGCTACACTATTATATTCTGCTACATAATCTCCATATATTTTCTTTTTTATTCTTTCAAAATGGTCATTATCTAATCCATTAGTTTTATATTCATTTACCTTTTTTCGTAATTTAGTATATATTGTCTTAGGTTCTTTTGATTGTCCGGAAACTAATACATGAGCATAAATTTGACTAAATTCATAGTCTAAATCTGGTCTTGATAATAAGATACCTGTTTCGTAAAATTCTTTATATAAATCTGAACTTTCTCCTAATAACATATTTAGCAATATATCTATTGCAATATGCCTTTTTACTATATCTTTTGGTTGTAATACAATATCTTGATATCCAATCATAAATATAGGTGTACTTATTCCCATTTTCTTTTCTAAAATTTCTTTATTTATTTTTTCTTCTTTTTTAGGATATATTCTTTTTATTTCTCCAATATTTTCTTTTTTAATAAGTCTTTTCTTTATTTCTTCTAATAAATTTTCTGGGTTAAAATCTCCACATACTGTAAGTACCATATTAGAAGGATGGTAAAAAGTATTATAACATTTATATAAAATATCTGGAGTTATTTTATTAATTGATTCTACAGTACCTGCTATATCAATTTTTACTGGATTTTCTTTATACATACATTCCATAGTATTCATATATAATTGCCATGCTGGATCATCATCATACATTTTTATTTCTTGTGCTATTATATTTTTTTCTTTTTCTACATTTTGTTCTGTAAAATATGGATTTTGAACATAATCCATTAATTCATCTAATCCTTCATAAAAATTATCTGTACATTCAAATAAATATGCTGTATGATCATTAGTTGTATATGCATTAGCATCTAGCCCTAACGCCATTAATGTGTCTAAACTATTTGTTCCATTTGCTTGTTCAAACATTTTATGTTCTAAAAAGTGAGCAACTCCATCTGGTATGGATATTTCTTCTTTAGTATTAGGTACTATAAATTTGTTATCTATTGATCCAAAATGAGTTCCCCATATTATATATTTCTTATTTGTATAGTTCTTAGGTACAATTATAACTGTTAATCCATTTTCTAGCTTTTCTATATAAGCTTTTTCTTTTATAATTGAACTTTCAATCATTTTCATATAAATTATTCAATCCTTTCCTTTAATCTCTTAAAAAATATATTGTATTTATATTTACATCTTTCGCCAAATCTATAATTTCGTTTTTTGTTACTTCATTTATTTTTTCTATATACTCATCTAACGAATTATACTCCTCACTTAATTCTTGACCATAATAATATGTTATTTCTGCGTCTTGCTCTTCTGATATGCTTTTCATTGATGAAGTAATTAGTTTTTTTGCACTATTTATATCTTCCTCTGTAAAATTTCCATTTTTTATATCTTCTAACTGCTGTTTTATTGTTTCTACAGCCTTATTAAATTTATCTATTTCTATTCCGCATCTTATAAAAATACTATCTTTTATTCTTATAAAATTTGAAGCAGCAGAATATGCTAATCCTTCCTTTTCTCTTACGTTTTGGAACAATTTAGAATTTGCTCCCCCTCCTAAAATAGCATTATACACAGAAGAAATAAATTTATATTTTTCCAAATTACTATCCACTTTTAAACCAATAACTAATTTTCCTTGATTTACTTGCATTTTTTCTTCTATATTTTTTACCTCTTTAGAAGTTAATTCATTATCAACTATAATATCTATTTTTCTTTTGTCTATATTCTCTAGTCTTTTAATAATATTTTCTTCCACATTAATATTTTCGCCTGAACAAAATATGTCTATTTTAGCATCTGAAACCACTTTTTTATATTGTTCATATAAACTTTTTTCATCAATTTTTTCCAAATCCTCTATACATCCATATTTATATATACCATAAGACTTTCCTTTATACATTTCTTCTATACATCTATCTAATGAATATTTAATTTTGTTATCTTTTTTAGCTTCTATTATTTGTTTTAAATTTTTCTTTTCACTATCTACAAATTCTTTTTTAAAAGAATTGTTTTCTATTAATGGATTAAAAATAAAATCCATTAATAAATCAATTGTTTTTTTATTTAAATTTTCCTTTTCAGGCAAAAATTGTTCATTTATTGTTTCTAAATAAAATTTAATAATTTGCATATCTCCATTTTTATCTACTCCAAAATCGAAGCTTGCTCCATACATTTCTTCCATTTTTTTGCTTATTAGCTCTTGTGATTGTAAATTAGCAGTTCCCCTTTTTAATACAGCTGTTAAAAGTGCATTACTTGTAGCTGTTTCTTTTTTTAACGGAACAGCCAAATATATTGCAAATAAATTTGTTTTAAATTTATTTGTTTCAATTAAATGTAAAGTAATACCTTCCTTTATATCTTTTTTTATATATTTCATTATTTTCATTCCTTTCAATATACTTAATCTTTCTATATATTATAATATAATTTAAATAAAATATACAATATATAATTTAATGAAATTTAACTTTTTGAATCTTTGAGAAATTCCCTTCTTAATATTGGATTTTTGCTTAAATCAAATTCTTATATTTCAAACATATCCACTAGTAAAATTCTGTAAAAAGTACATAAAAAGAGCGCATTTATATACGCTCTTTTAAGTATCTTTTCAAAAGAAATGTTAGAAAATATGGAAAAGTATAAAATTTACCATTAAATCCTATATTTTTATATCCAAATTTTATTCCATATTTAATATCCTTATATTTTTCACTGTCTATTAAATTATTTAGAGAAATAGTTGCTCCATCGTTTGCTTTTACTTCAACTGGAATTAATGAATCTTTATCTCTTACAAAAAAATCCATCTCTATTGTACCTTTTTCATTTTTATAAAAATACAATTTATATCCTTGTTTTACAAGCATATCTCCAACAACATTTTCATAAATAGCTCCTTTATAAGTATTAAAGTTTTTATTATTTCTTAAATCTTCTTGTGCTTCTTCGTCTAAAGATCCTATCAAAAGTCCAGTATCTCTAAAATAAATCCTATAATTATCTGGTTTAAAATTCCCTCCTAATGGCAATTCTGGCTGTTCCAAACAATAACAAATATTAATAATCCCTGCATTATTTAACCAATCTATAGTCCCAATATATTCTCTGCTTCGTGCTCCATTCTCAACTCTTGAAATTTGAAATTTTTTATTTTCATTTCCCAAAAATACAGGTATTTTTCTATAAACATTTAGAATTCTACCATGATTTAATCCACCTGTATATTTAGTTATATCTTCTTCATAGTCTTGTAATATCTGTTTTTGCATTTTTAATGTTCCACTATAATTATTATTTTTTACAAAAGAATTAACAATTGCAGGCATTCCTCCGATTATCATATATTCTTTAAAATTATTAAACATTACAGAAAGTTCCGTTGTAGAAAAAGGAGTTAATGTTTTCATATTACTATACAAACCTTCTATTTGATCTTCTTTATATCCTTTTGCCCAAAGAAATTCTTCAAAGTCCATTGAATACATCTCGTAATCTTCTTTATTTCCAACGCTATTTGGCTCAATTTCATTATAGTTAATCCCCATAAGAGAACCAGAACATATAACATCATACCTTCTATCTTGATTAAATGCCTTAAGAGAAGTCGCACAATTAATACAATCTTGTATTTCATCGAAAAATATTAATGTATCTCCTGTTATAAATTCTAAACTAGGATCTCTTAAAGAAATATTTTTAATTATAGAATCTACTTCAAATCCATCGTCAAATATATCTTTGAATTGTTTTTGTAGTACCAAATTTATTTCTACAACAGCAACGGTTTTAGCCTTCATACTTATCTTTTCCCCCTACTACATAAATTGAATCCTGCTTCATCGTTCTTCAATATATTCCACTATCATTTATCATTTTTATTACTAACAATAAAATTTCACTTCATCGTTTCCATATTTTTCTCTCCATTTTGAAACGATTTTTAAATAATATAATGGTACTATTTCAAGTAATCTATTTAATTCTCTTTCAGGAATGTGCCCATTATTGTTAGCCAAAATACAACCTCCACTTTTAGTTAACCATACCTTTGTTGAATTTGGTGTTGGCTTTCCTTTTGAAATATGAATATGAATAGGCTCACTATTTTCATTTGACCAAAAATAAATTTTATATCCGCATTATTTCTAAAATACTAGGCAAATTTAAGTCCTCCTTCTCTTGCATATTTAAAGAATAGATGTGCACCTTTTTCAACTGTTTCTCTAAATTCTTTTATTTCTTCTTCGCTGTAATTTCCTTCTTGCTCTACTATCTCATAACTTGGAAGTTCAAAAACAACAGTATCAAAACCATTTTCTGTTGGTCTTTCAAAAGAAACCCTTATATATTCCTCTCCATTCTCTTTTTTTCTAATATCTGAAAAAACGACTAATGTTTCATCAGGATATTTGGCAAATTCATA
>CAUWNG010000026.1:0-34346 GCA_963560005.1 uncultured Clostridia bacterium | reverse complement strand
AACATAGCTCTCTCTCTCTCTCTCTCTCTACAACTGCAACGGTTTCAGCTTTCATCTCTGTTTTTTCTCCTTTATTTCTTTATATAACTTATATGAATTTATTGATTATCTTTTAATCATAATTTTATTATAACATTTAATTTTAAATTTTACTACATATTATTTACATTTTCACATATAATATTATGTTATTAAATATTGTACTATTTTTTATTTTATGCTATTATATATTTATTATTTAAGGAAGGAGTTGAATATTATATGTTATGGATTATATTAGGTATAGTAGTTCTTTTATTCATTATTGTTATTGCTATATACAATAGCTTAGTTACTTTAAGACAAAGAGTTGAAAATGCTTGGAGTCAAATTGATGTTCAATTACAAAGGAGATTCGATTTAATTCCAAACTTAGTTGAAACTGTAAAAGGATATATGGAACATGAAAAAGAAGTTTTAACTAAAGTTACAGATCTTCGTTCTTCATGGGCAGATGCTAAAACAGTTGAAGAAAAAGCTAATTTAGATAACCAACTTACTGGTGCTTTAAAAACAATTATGGCTGTTTCAGAAAACTATCCTGACTTAAAAGCTAGTCAAAATTTTTCTGGGCTTCAAGAAGAATTACGTAATACAGAAAATAAAATTTCTTATTCAAGACAATTCTATAACGACAGTGTAACAAGATATAATACAAAATTGGAACTTTTCCCATCTAACTTTATAGCTTCTATATTTAAATTTACTCCAAAATCATTGTTTGAAGCTGAAAGTGAAGAAACAAGAAAAAATATAAAAGTGAATTTTAATAAATAGGTGAAAATATGTACGCTGATATTACAAAAAATAAAATTAAAACTGGATTTATAATTAGTATTTTTATAATAATTATAACTTTAATAGTTTATTACATTTGTATGGCATTTGACTTAGGAAGCTTTTCCATTGCAATTGCTCTAATATTCTCATTTGCTTCTGCATGGTCTTCTTATTATTTTAGCGATAAAATTATTTTGTCTATAAATAAAGCTAGACCTGCAACTCCAGAAGAAGACCAAAAATTAGTAAATATATTGGATGCTTTAATGGTATCTTCTGGTTTGGAATATAAACCAAGACTATATGTAATAGATGATAAACAACCAAATGCTTTTGCTACTGGAAGGAATCCTAAAAATTCAATTATTTGTGTTACTACAGCTTTGTTAGAAAAGCTAGATTATTATGAGTTAGAAGGAGTTATAGCTCACGAATTATCACATATAAAAAATTACGATATTCGTTTATCTGCTGTAGTTACTGTAATGGTTGGTTTTATAGTAATGCTTTCAGATTTTACTTCAAGAATGTTATTTTGGTCAAGTAACGATAGAGATGATGATGACAGGGCTAATCCATTTTTAATGATTATTGGATTAATTTGTCTAATTTTAGCTCCTATATTTGGTCAATTAATGAAATTAGCATTATCAAGAAGAAGAGAATTTTTAGCTGATGCCACAGCTATTGAATTTACAAGAAATCCAAACGGCTTAATTTCTGCTCTACAAAAATTAGAAGATGATGCTAATCAACTTAAAACCGCAAATAAAGCTACAGAGCAAATGTTTATTGTAAACCCATTTAAACGCAGTAAAAATTCAACCAATATATGGTCTACACACCCTTCTACTGAAGATAGAATTGAAGCTTTAAGAAATTTAAAATAAGAACAAAAGCGACATGATTTTAATACTCTAACATTTAGTTAACTAACATGTCGCGTCTTTGTTCGCGTGCCAATTTTACTTTAGTAAAATTGTGTACATTTGTTAGCGAAGCTTTATTATCTAATAGGAAATTTCTTCGAAATTCCTATTAGATAATAAAGAATTCTTAATGAAAAATCATTAAGAATTCTTTTCTTTTATATTAAACAAATTAACTGCATTTTGATATGTAATTTTTGCTACTTCTTCTATTGGTATTTCTTTTATTTCTGCAACTTTGCTTGCCATAAATCTAACATTTCTTGAATCATTTCTTCTTCCTCTAAATGGTTCTGGTGAAAGGTATGGACTGTCTGTTTCTATTAGCATCTTTTCTAAAGGAACTAATTTAATTATTTCGTTTACATTTTTTGAATTTTTAAAAGTAATTGGACCTGCAAATGAAATATAGAATCCCAACTTTAATCCTTCTAAAACTAAATCTTTATTTAGTGGGCAACAATGAAAAACTCCACATTTATCTGGCTTAACAACATTTTTTAATATATCTAATGTATCATATATTGCTTCTCTTGTATGTATTACTATTGGTTTGTTCAATTCATTTGCTAATTTTATTTGATATATAAAAGCTTGTTTTTGCAATTCTTTATTTTCTTTGTTCCAATAATAATCTAGTCCTATCTCTCCTATTGCTACAACATCATTGTTCATTACTAATTTTTTTATTTCTTCTATTTGTTTTACTATATCTAATTCATTACTTGCAATATCATTTGGTGATACTCCACAAACAGGATATATAAAACCTTTATGCTTATTTGCTATTTCTATAGCTATTTTTGATGATTGTATATTGTATCCTGAACAGATTAATTTAGTAACACCACTCTCATATATATCCTTTAAAATTTGTTCTCTATCATCTTCAAATTTTTCGTCATTATAATGTGCATGTGAATCAAAAAATTCCATAGTCACTACTCCTTAATCTTCAAAAACTACCACTACATTTGCTATTGCTAATTCTTTAATGTGTGAAATAGATATATCAATTGAGTTAATAGTTTTACTTGATTTTATCTTTAAATTTACATTTGGTCTTCCGTTATTATCATTTATCACTTCAATTTTTTTCCAATATTCCTTCTCATCATCTTCTATAAATTCTGAAATAGCTTTAAATACAGCTTCCTTTGCTGCAAACCTTGCTGCAAAATGTTGATACTCCATTTTTCCTGTATTTGAGCAATATTTAATCTCATTTTCGGTGTATATTTTATATAAAAACTTATCTTTTTGTTCCTCAATTGCATCTTTAATTCTTGAAACTTCAATTATATCTATTCCTGTTGTTATTTTCATAATTATTTTCCCTTCAAGTTAAGAATTTAATTATAGAAAAATATCAATATTATAATATTAATAATTAGTAATAAAAATGTAATTCTTAATATATATTTACTACTTTTATTGGTTTTTTCTAAATTATAATCTTTATATAATACATCATATTTACTTTTTAATTTTATAAAAGTTTCTTCTGTTTTTAATGACTCTTTTATTGTTTTATCAATTTTCTGACCATAATCATCATTTGTTATTTCTTCTATCCAAATATCTGAAGTAAAATCTATAAATTTATTTTTTACTAATTCAAATTTTCTTTTTTTACTTAGTTCATAATTTATTTTCTTTAAATATATTTTTTTATACAAATTAAGTATAAAAGTATATAAATATTCATTTTCATATTTATACAATATCTTCGTATAATTTTCTATGTTTACATCTGTTGTAAGCAATACCATGGAAGTATTTGAAAAACCACACTTTTTAAATTTATCTAAATTTATAGATTTATCTATCCTTTTATCAGTATCTTGCTTTGTTTCTGGATACAAATTAACATATTTTGCAAATTCTTTTTTTACCATTTCTTCATTCCATGTAGACTGATCTATGCATGTATATGAATAAGTTATAAATTTATCTGTTTGAACATTTATTTTTTTTGCTTCTATATTATCTCCTGCTATTTCTTTTATAAACTCTGTAAGCTCCTTTGTATCTTTAAATTTACCTGTTTGTATTTTTATATTTTCATAATCTTTTAAATGATTATTTACAGAATTTATTTCTCTAAATTTATAATTAAAATTTAATACATCTGAAAAATTACTAACTTGTGGTAAAACTGTTTTTAACAGCATAAAACATATTCCAGAATTAAAACAAATTAATTCTATCTTTTCTATATCAAAAAATATTCCATTTTTTTCTCCAACTTTTGCTTGCATATCTTTTTTTAACTGATATTCAAATATATTACAATGATATTTAGATAATATTGCAGATTTTGTCCTTAAATTCATGTTTTCTAACTCTTTTATTTTATCTTTTCTTAAATCAAACGTCCAAAACATATATTCTTGTATTCTTGGTAAAAAATAATTATACATTCCTGGGTATTTTTCTTGTTCAAATACTTTTAATTTACATTGTTTATTTTTTAATAATTTATACATATAATTACTATAATTTTCCTCATCTATTATATAAGGATATATAAAATATGTATATTGATATTTAGTCTTTAGTTCCATATAATTACTTCCTTTCTGTCTTCTTAAGTTATTACATATCTGTATAATAGTTTAAATTTAAATCTTCTCCTCTATGCCATTTACCAATAAATTCTATCAAAGGATTATTTTCTAACTTATATGCAGGTGATATAGTTAATTCTCCTTTAGAATTTACGCAACCCCATAATCCATCTTTTTTTATACTAGCATAACCAAATTCATTTTGTTCCCTTGCATCATCATATATATAATCTACAACTACAATTCCTTCTTTATTAACAAAACCATATTTATCATTCTTTTTAGATAAAAATAATGTATTTCCCGCTAATAAATCTCTATTAGTTTTTTCTTCAAATTTAAAGTTATAATATTTATATTCATTTCCAACTCTTACATAAATATATCCTTTTTCTATATTTATTTCAGAAAGAATACCAGTTAATTTCACATTAAATTCTCTATCTATAAAATCTGTATTTATATTATCTTTTTCTCCTTCGAAAAATCCCGCATCACTTCTATACATTAAACTATTATAATCAAATTCTAAAATTTCTTTTTCTGTTATATCAATTATTCCATATTTGTTATTCTTTTTTGCTACATATTTATCATCAAAAGCATATTTTAAATCTTGATATTCGAATTTTATTTTTGTTTTACCTTTTAAATCCATAATACCATATTTATTTTCAGAATTTTTTATTACTACATTTTCTCCATCAATAGAAATAACTTCTTCAAATTTATTTTTTAAATATACTTTTCCATCTTTATCTACAATTTCCCAATTTCCATTTTCTTTAACTATGTATTTATCTCCACTTTTTATTTGCTTAATATCATCATACTTTGTTTCTAATATTATATTTTTATCTATACCTATTACTCCATATTTATTATTCTCTGCTTTAACTATATATCCATCTTCAAACTTAGTAGAAATTGCTTTAATATCTTTATAATTGTTTTCTGCTATTATTCCTCCTACATTATCAACTAAACCTAATTTTTTATCTTTAGTTGTAATTAAACTATTTTCTGTTCCTTCTAAAGATTTAATATTATCATATTCACATTTTAGTAATTCTAATCCTTTATAATCTATAAGACCATATTTACCATCTTTTTTAACTTTTAAGACATCTTTTTCGTACCATAAATTATTATTTTTATCATGATTTTCTATTGCTTCTACTGTTTCATAATTTGTTAAAATTTCTTCTTTTTTAGAATTTAACACTTTTGTTTTAAAAGTATTATCTGAATAATTAACATCATAAATGCATATAAACAAATCTTTTGTATTATTAGGTATTACTATAGTTTCATCATAAATTGCTTCTATTATTGTTTCACCTTTTGAATTTATAACACCCCATTTTCCATTTGTATAAACTGGAAAATATTTATTAGCAACAGCTTTTTCCTCCTGCTTGTCTGATTCTTTTATAAGTGTATTTATTCCAACTATAACCATAATTACAACAAATATTGCTATTATAACTGCAAATACTTTCTTTAAATTTAGTTTTCTTTTTTGCCCATTATATCTTTTCCCTTTATTACTCATTATTTATCAATCCTTCCCTTTTTTGTTCAAAGATATTGTTTTTTCCATAATTTCTATACATTTAAAAATATAGTATAGACTTTTCCACATCTATACTATATCATATTTAGTTACATAAATCAATTTATTTCTTTGTAATTTTTGTTACAATTACTGTCATGTCATCTTTTTTCATACCATAGTTATTATCTATTGCCTCATTTAATATAATGTCTGCAATTTTTTGTGCATCTTCTATTTGAATATCTTCCAATAAATATTTTACCCATAATTCTTTATTTAAATATTCTGAATCAGATTCTATTATTCCATCACTACACATTACCAAAATATCTCCATCTTGAAGATCGTAATCATAAACTACTAAATCCAATTTATCTACTATTCCTGTTGGTAAAGTTACTGATTTTAAAAGTTGTACATCTTTTTTTCTCTTTATATATGTCGGACATGCTCCATTTTTTATAAATTCCATATTTCCTGAATATAAATCTAATATTTGCATATCTAATGTTGCATACATATCATCTTTTGCATTTACTGCTAAAGTCGAATTTATTAATTTTAGTGATACATCTTTATTAAATCCTGCACTTAATAATCTTTCTAACATTTTAATTGCAACTTTGCTACTTTTCATGGCTTCTGGTCCAGACCCCATTCCATCACTAATTGCTAATAAATACTTACCATCTTTCAATTTTATTTGTAAACTTGAATCTCCAGAAACAGGTGATCCATCTTTTGTTGCTTTTGCTATTCCTGTTTGTAATTTATACTTATCTTCTGATACATAAGTAAATTTACACTCACTTTTATTTTCTCTTAATCCACATTCTTGTGCATTAATTACAAAATTACTATTAAATACTTTATTTAATACCCTCAATATTTTCTTTATATCACATTTTTTTCCTTCTAAATCATCACAAATATCTGTATATACTTCAATTTCATATTTTTCTGAATTATCTTGTTTAATATTTAAATTTTTTATTTTTATATTTTTTTGTTCTAATAATAACTTTATCTCTTCTTTTCGTTCTATATATTTATCTTCTTTTGTAGCTCCAATTTCGTTAGCTAAATTTGAAATAACTTCTGATACACCTTCTAACTGTGAAGACATATTCTTTTTATTTTCGTCCATTTTCTTTTTCCATATAAAATTCATTTTACTAATTCTATATGAATAATTAATTGCTTTTATCATTTTACTTAAGTCATTTTCAACTTGTTTATTTTTTTCTTTAAATCCTATTATATAGTTATTATGACTTTCAAAAATTTTTACCAAATTTTTTTCTGTAATTATTTCTTCTTTTAACAAAAATTCAAAAATATCTTCTATTATATTATCAGAATTATTATATATATAATCATATAAAATATTATCTTCTAACCCTTCTAAATTAACTTTTAATTCATCTATAAATATATTTTCATTTGACAATTCTTGTTCTTTTAAATCTTCTTCATCTATAATTGTACTAGCTGCTTCTTGATAACTCCTTGCCATATCAGATACAGCATCTGATATACTATTTAATTTTAATATAGTATCCCTATTTCCTTCCAAATTTCTACTAGTTGTTTCTGGTAATAGGCTTTCCTTTTTTATGAAATCACCTATACTTATAGAAATTGTTTTGGGAACTGCTAAAAGCCCTAATGAAGCTATTAATATTTCTTGAAACATTAGTATTGGTATGGTATTTCCATTTTCTACATAACTTAACAAAATATTTCCTAATATAAAACCAATAATTACTCCTAATTTGCCTAATTTATTAAATATTCCCGCCATCATTCCTGAAAGTGAATATGCTGCAATCATAATGGGTTCATTATTAGCAATTATACCAATAACCACTCCTATTGTAACGCCAGATGTAGCACCAACTAAAATTCCATTTTTCCAACCTAATATTAATACTATTAAAATACTTAAAATATTTTTTATACTATAACCAAATAAACTTAAGTTTCCAAAAGCACAAATGGCAATACATAAAAGTAAACTTGTCCCAATTACTTCTTCTACAGAAAATACTTTTTTATTTTCAAATTCTCTTACCATTAATATAGAATTACTAAAAATTTTGTAAAATATGTATCCTGTTATTGCAATCATTATGCTAGTTAGCAAATCATAAACATAAAAATTACCAAAAAATATTGGCAAAACTTGTACTATTAATATAGAAATAAATAAATGTAAACCTAACTTTCTTTGTTCATTTACATTCTCTTGAATTTTTGGTCTAATTAGCAATACTCCAACAAAAAATGTTAATGATGTTATAAAGTACATTAAAAAATTATTTGTTCCGAATTTAATAAATGTGCCTATTAATGTTAATATGTATACTATTCCAACTGGCATATTATTGCTTAGCATTGCTGCTATAAATGCTATTGCAAAAGGGCTTAAAGATAATATAATATTTTCTCTACTAAAGCCCACCATTGAAATCATAAAAGCTATAATATATATACTAATATTAGATTTTGTAAATATTTTTTTTAATATTTCTTTTTTATTAAACTGTGTTTTTACTTCTGAATTTTCAGTAAAATCTCTTGCTATATTTTGAAACATTTTTAACCACCTCTAACTTTTTTTATTATGTATAGATTGTAATATAATTAAAACAAATAATTTGTCATTTTTAATACATAACATAAAAAAGTTTTTTACATTTTGCGATTTTTTCTATTTTATTTCTTTTGTTTAAGGTAATTTATATATATAATTTTATCGTAAAATGAGCTATTTTACAAGGTTTTATATAAAAAATGCATGTAATTTTAATTTTTTAGGTTTTATTTCCACAGTTTCCACATATACTTGTGAATTAAGCATTAAATTGATAAAAAAAGAAGTGGATTAATCGAGGCTGCTGAAAAAGTAGTTCGAAATTAGCCTCAAAAAAATCGTGAATTGGAAAATATTTTTTCTAGTTCACGTTTTTTTCTATGGTTTAATGTGATATAATAAATACAGTTGAAAGGGTTGATATAACTGTGTTAAAAGAAAATAATCAATTAAGTTTTTGTTTAAGTTCACATGCATCACTTTTTGATGTATTGATAGAAAAAGATAACTTTTGGAGACAACTAAAGGATATGGTTGATTTCTCTTTTGTTTATGATGAATTAAAAGATAAATATTCTTCAACAATGGACAGAAAAGCAGAAGATGTAATAAGAATGTTTAAATATCTTCTACTTAAAAATTACTACAAATTATCTGATAGAGATTTGATAGCAAGAACTAAAACAGATATGTTATTCAAATATTTTCTTGATTACTCACCAGAAGAAATTAATTTAATTGACCCAAGTTTATTAACCGTATTTAGAAGAGAAAGGTTAAGTAATAAAGAAAACGAAGAAGAAACATCGACAAATTTAATGGATAAATTAATATCTAAAACAGTAGAAATAGCTTTAGAAGAAGGTGTGATTGAAGTTAAGAACAAAATAATACAAGATTCAACTCACACAAATGCAATGTATCAACACATTTCACCTAGAGAAGAATTAATAAAACAAGCTAAAGAATTAAGAAAATCAATATATAAAATAGATGAAACCATGCATGATAAAATGCCTAAAAAAAGAGAAGGAACGGGTCTTTTAGAAGATCAAATAGAATATACAAAAGAACTACTTAATTTAGTAAAAGAAGATATTAGATTCACCACAATACCAACAATAAATGAAAAAATAAATATGTTAGAAGAAACAATGAATGATACTGAATATGAAATAGAATATTCAAAAGATAAAGATGCAAAAATTGGTCATAAAACAGCTGATACATCTTTCTTTGGGTACAAAACACACATAGCGATGACACCTGAAAGAATAATAACAGCAGCAGTAATAACATCAGGAGAAAAGCATGATGGAAAGCAATTACAAAAATTAGTTGAGAAGTCTCAAGAAAATGGAATTGAAGTTGAGGCTGTTATTGGTGATGGTGCATATTCTGAAAAAGAAAATATTGAGTATTGTGAAGAAAATAGTATAAAATTAGCTAGTAAATTAAGTAAATTTATAACACATGGAAATAGTCAAAGAAATAATAATTTTGAATATAATAAAGATGCAGGAATGTATGTATGTCAAGCGGGACACATGGCAATAAAAAAGGCTAAGCAAGGAATAAGAAACGGAGCACATGGAGATTCAAGAGTTGAATGTTATTATTTCGATATAGAAAAATGTAAACATTGTAAATTTAAAGAGGGATGTTATAAAGAAGGAGCAAAATATAAAACGTATAGTGTAAAACTAAAAGATGATATTCACATAAAACACATGGATTATATGGAGACAGACGAATTTAAAGAACTCTATGCTGAAAGATATAAAATTGAAGCCAAAAACTCTGAATTAAAAAGTAGATTTGGTTATGATACAGCTAATGCCTGTGGGAAAACAGGTATTACAATCCAAGGGGCTAGTGCGCTCTTTTTAGCCAATATAAAACGAATAATTAAACTTAAAGAAGAAAAAGTATAAAATAATGGATAAATATATCCAGATATTCTGTATTTTTATTTAAAAATTAGAAAAAATCGTGAATTAAAAAATTATTTTCCAATTCACGATTTTTTTAGAGCTAATTTCGGACTACTTTTTCAGCAGCCTCGATTAATCCACTTCTTTTTCTAGGTTATTTATTTTTTAAGAACTTTTTTCTTAATTATAATTATACCTGCTATTAGTAATACTGCTACTACTGCTATTAATCCATAATATACTGTTTGTGATCCAAATGGTGGTAGGATTATTACTCTTTCTGCCATTGCAGTATCTACTTCTGATGGTTTTGAAGCTAATGGGTCTTGATTTCCTACTACTGAAAATGCCATTCTTCTACCAACTGTATTAGATGTTTTTACAATTTCAACCATATTGTCATAAGTTAAATCATCTTGTTTATTTTCTGGTGTTATTAATTGAGTTAAAATAATTTGTTTTTCTATTTCTTGTTTTGGTTGTAATGCTTTAGCAAAATCTTCTGTTTCCACTATTGTATTAAATTTACTTGCATTTACAGATAATTTGCTATTAATTAATCCTTTTTCTATAAGTTGCTTATCATCAATTGCTCCCCAACCGCCATTTTCTGAAGCATTAAATTTCAAATTATTTCCTATATAATCTATTACAGTATTTGTTGTTGTTGTTACAACATCTCCTTTTGGAAGTCCTCTATAATAATAATCTTTTGAATTATAATCAACCTCTCCTACATTTTTTATCTTTGTTTTATATGTTATTCTGATTGTAGAACCGTGCATTAATTCTTCATCCATTGTCAATTGTATTAATCCATTAGTATCATTATATAATTTAGATATTTTCTTTAAAGTTTCATCTCTATATGAATATCTATGTTTTCCTTCTTTTTTATAGTATTCTTCATATTTTCCATTTTTAATGTCTTTATCTAATTCATATTCTTTTCCTGGTTTCCACAATACATTGTCTGCTGATTTAGTTGCATCAAATAATACATTTCCATTTGCTAATGTTAATCTAACATTTAATATTTGTTTAGATATTTCTAATTGTGCTTTTGGTCTTTCTGTTAATCCTATATCTATATTATTTAATACATAAATACCATTGTAGTCATTTCCATATTTATAATCGTTTGCTCCGTTACTTACTCCATCATCACCATCTGTATCTTGTCTATTGTACTCAAATTCTACAATTATAATTCCTGTTTCGGCAGTCATTCCTGTATTGTTTATAAGTTCTTGTAATAATTTTGTTAATTCTTCATTACTATATGAATTTCCATTATATGAAGGTCTAATATATGGTGAAGCTAAAACTTCTGCAATATGGTTGGTTATATTATTTGAACTGTAATTATTTACTTTTTCTCTTACCTTCCATACATCCCTTACATCAGATACATTTGATCCAAAAGCATCAGATGCTTTTATATCATAATATACATAGTTACCATTTTCATCTTTTTGATTATAATCTACTTTACTTACATTTGTAATTTTAGAAATTGGTTCAATTATTTTATCATTTTTCATATCTTTTTGATATGGAGTTGTTTTAAAATCTTGACCATTATATGAAATTTGGTTAGCTCCGCCTTCTATTCCAGTTGACGTAGTATATACTGTTTCTTTGTTAGTACCATATCTAAATCTTAATATATAATTACCTGGAATATAGTTTTTAATTTCATATCTACCATTTTTTCCAGTTTTAACAGTCTGCCAAATGTATTCTCCACCATCTTTCAGTTTTTCTACTAAATCTATTGTAACTCCTGCTATACCTATTTCATTGTCTTTTCTTACACCATCACCTATAGTAGAATCCCCAGAAATATGAGTTCTTTCATCTTCCCATGCTGTACCATTTATAATTCTTACTGCGTTTGGATCTATTATAAATCTTACACTTGGTGCTCTATCTGTGTCATCTTCAAAATTGTGCTCAAATTTCTTACCTTGTAAATCGCTTGATTCTAAATTTCCTGGATTTGAATCTCTATCTACTAATCCTGGTGTATCTCCAGAACCTTTTGAAATTCCATTAGGTAATTGAGTACCATCTCTATAAAATGTTCTAAATCCATTTATTTCAGCTAAATTTTGTTTACCCTCATCATTCTCATCTAATATTGGTTTATTATTACTTCCATTATTTACTTTAAATGTTAAGTAAATATATGCACTTTCACCTGTTGCTAATTTCTTGTTTTCTAAACCTTTTACATATACTGTTCCAAACTGTCCTTCTAAATCTGAATTTGTATCTGAACCATATCTGCTATCGTCTGAACTATTAACATTTCTTGCATGTTTTATACTATTTACATTTAATGTATGGATTAAGTCAAAATATTCATCATTAGAAACTCTTATTTGTTCATTACCTGAACTTGAATCGTCCTTATACATTACCCATGATAAATTTTCCATGTATGTAAGCTCTTTATCGTAATAATCTACAACTTCTGTTATTTGAGTCATAACACTTTGAGATTGGTTTCTAACAGTAATTTTATATGTTACATATAATTCTAAATCTTTACCAGATTTGTTTGTAAGTGCTGATGTATATTCGTAATCATCCTTATATAATTCTCTATTATATCCAATATTATAATAGTTATCATAATCACTTACTCTTATATTAATATCCCAATATCCATCATCTGTTGTTCTTTTATCATATTTATATACTTCTGTTTTCCCATTTATTTTTAATCCTACTTTATATGCATCTTTTCTTAATGCTGAATCGTATTCATGTCTTCTCCATAAACCTAAGTTAATATAATATTGTCCTGGATAAATTGGTTTATACTCTGTTCCTTCTACTGTAATTGTATCCATATTATATTGACCTTCACTTATTTCATTTAAGTAAAATTCGTCATATACTGGATATTTATCAACACTTCCAGAACCAGTGTATGCTTGAATTAAGCAGTCCTCTATAAATTGTAATTTTCTCATTGTTTCAGCGTCTCCACCAACAAGACCTGCTAAACTATCTGGATATTTTCCTCCTGATTCTACAATACTACTTATTGCCTCTCCCAATTCTCCTTCAAAGAATGTGTCTGTTTCTACTATTACACCATCTTGTGTGTCATAAAAACCATCTAATAATTGTTCTCCACTTCTTACATAATCACCATTTTCATTTAACTCAAATCCTAATAATTCATAATATGAAAATGCTTCATTATATCCACCTATTCCAACTCCTAAAGAACCACTTGTTGGATAATTTTTAGGTGCTGAGCCTATTTCTGCAAATTGTTTATCAAATGAATTTCTTATACTTTGTGACTCTGTTGCTTTTGAAGTTATTTTCCATTCTTCTGTATTGTACATTGATTCTATAGAACCACCTGTACTCATATATTCTGTTGGCATATAGATTTGACCATTATATTCAAATACTACTACATATTTTTTCTGTGCATCTAATCCATCAAATTCATAATATCCTTCTTCATCTGTAATAGTAGGATTTACACCATGCTTTGGCTCTTTTGAAACTCCTTTTGCTAATTCTGCTACTGTACCACTGTTACTATCTGGATTATAGTCATCTTCATATAATGTAACTTTTATATTTTTTAATGGCTTATCTATTCCCTCTCCTGTTGTATTATTTACACCATCTGCCAAACTTTCTTTATTTGCTACACCATCTTCCCATACATATCCTCCTAAGTTCATTACAATTTTACCTTTTTCTTCAGCATCAATTTTAAATTCTTGTTCATATAATGTACGGCAAGTTTCAACTGCTGATTCATCTTGTACAGGAATTTCTACTAATTTATAGTATCCTTGGCAAGTTACATGGTCTCCTTCTTCTCCACCAGGTCCTCCTAATTCAATATCATACGGTGGTGAATGTAGTGGGCAACTTCCTGGATCCCCATCTTCACATTCTGTATCTAAATAATAATATTTCCCATCCATTTTAGAATATTTTCCATTTGCAAGCATAAATTGGAATTTTACTTTTAGTCCTATCCTTACTATTTTTTCTCCACCATCTTGATTTGGATCATCAAATACAACTTCAAATTCTTGTTCTGGTTCTGGATATTTTTGTTCTGTTTCATCTATTTTTAATTCATTTGGTTCAAAATATTTTGGTTCAATTCTTTTGTCGTCTATAATAAATGCCTTTATTTCTATATCATCTCTTATTATACCACCGCCAGCATTATAACCTATTATTGTCATTTCTTGAATTCCACCAAATGTTTTTCCTACTTCGCTTCTACCATCAACATAGTTTAGTGTAAATGGTCCTGCTATATATTCTTTTGTTGTTTGATTTACCTTTACCCAAAAATCTTCATAATTTGTTAAATCTTCTGGTTTCATTCCTTCTGGTCTAACTCTAGTGTCAAATTTAGCATATTCTTCTGCTTCTTTAGATAATGAATTAGCTTTACTTTCATCTCCACTTGTCATTAATCCACCATCTAAGCTTATTGTTTGACCATCAACAGAAATTGTTTTTCCAGCTATAGCCCACATTGCATGTTGCTCTTCTTGATTAAAACTTTCTGATAAATCATGAGTTTTTATATATGCCATAGCTGGAGATAAATCGCCTTGCCCTGTTACTTCATATATAACACCTTGTTTTTTTACAAATTTTCCCTCTTTATGATGTCCTTCTGTATAAACACAATCATGAGGTGGTGTTTCTAATGGTTGTCCGTCTAATGCTTTTGCATCTTCATATTCAATATGATTATCCTTTAGTTTACTCTCTCCATTAGATAATGTGTTTCCATATTCTGTACAGTTATAATCCAAACCTGAAAATGTAAATATCCACCATGGCGCATCCATAAAGCCATCTGGTTTTACTAGTCCTGAGACTGGAGAAGACAAGCTACCAGGATCTGGTTCTCCTTCTGTCATTGATACAGAACCAATTTCTGAAGAAGCTTTATAATTTTTCGTATTTAATAAAGAATATCTATTTACCACCGAAGTTTCTGTATTAATTATGTTCTTTATTATAATAGCTGATACAATTAATATTGTTAAAACTACTATAAGTAATAAACTCTTTTCTTTTTTATTCATTTTTATCCTCCTTTCTTTTACATTTTTTTAGGTAATACTTTCTTTTTAATAATTATTATTCCTACTCCTAACATTGCTATAACAATTACTATTAATCCTGTATACATTGCTATTTCTCCACCAGTAACTACAGAAAGTAAAATATCTGCTTTAGAATAATCATCTTCTGATTCCATTTTATTTGCTTCTGTTGAATCCATATCTGGCATACCTTGTTCATTATAGCTTTCATATATTTCTGCACTGTTACTTAACAATCCTGTTGAATTAATTTTCTTTGTTAATACTAATGTTAATTCTTTTGTTTCTCCTGGTTTTATTATTTTATCTGCTAAACTTGTATTGTATATATTACCATTTTCTGATAAATACCAATCTTTGTTTAATTCTGTACTAAAATTAACATCTTCTGGTAAATAATCTACTATCTTTCTTGCATATCCTGGTATTGCACCTTCGTTTGTAATTATTATTTTGTATTCTATTACCATACTACTTTGTCCCATATTTTTTGCTAATACTTCTGTTTTTACATTTTGTTTATTGTTATAATTATATGTTTTTGTTCCTATTGTTGGAGTTGTTAAATTAATTTTTGTAATATATTTATCTAATTTTAAATCAAATTTTTCTGAAACATATAAACCTATATCTACATCTCTAACATTTTCATTTGTTATTTTTATTGTATCACTTACTCCTACTTTTCTCTTTTGTCCTCCTATATTCATGCTCATACTTATGGCATCTGAATTTAATGTTTCATCTATTCCGTCTTTTCTATATTGTGTAATATCATATTTTGATACATCATATAAGAAAACAACTAAATATTGACCTTTTGGAACATCTTTAAATTCATATTTTCCTTTTGAATTAGTTGTAGTTCTATATTCTTTTTTAGTTTTTGCATTAACAACTACATTATTATTTGCTTTGTTTACTAATACCACTTCTATTCCTGAAAGTAACTCTTCCTCTGATTCTCTTGAACCATTTTTATTTATGTCATTCCATGCAGTACCTGTTATTTTATATTTATTTTTTATTTCAGGTGTTGGATTATTACCATCATGAGCATTTTCATTATATTCTATTATATTTGTAACTGTATTTGTTTCATAATTATTGTTTAAATATTTTATTTGAACTTTGTTTTCTATTGTTTTATCTTCTTTATTAGGTAATAATTTTGCCTTTACTCTTAATTGAAATTCTATTTTTTCTCCTGCTGCTATATTTAAATGTGCTATAACTTTTCCATCTTGTAATTTTTTTACTGTATTTTTATCTCCATGCATTTCATATTCTAGATTTACAAAATCTACACCTTCTGGTAATGAATCTGTTATAATTACATCGCCTGCATAAGCCTGTGAATTATTTTTTATTGCAAATGAATAGCTAAATGTTTCTAATTCTTTTATATATTTTTTGCTTGTCTCAAGCTTTGAAATTATTAGATTTGCTTTAGCAACTTGATACTTTCTTGTGTTTGAATAGTGTACTATACTGTCGCCTTCAATTTGTGCTTGTCCTCTTAATGTTATTTCTCCTTCAACATCTGTTACTTCTGTTTCTAAAAATAAACAAATTCTAGTAGGTGCATTTGGTATAGTAGCTTCTATTGTATTGGTTTGTTCATTATACTTAGCTTGTATTTGCATTTCTTCTGCAAATTCATTTTCTTTTGCTATTATGTTTTTATATTTTAGTCCTTTATTTAAAGGTATAGTAACTTTTAAATTATTATTTCTTCCACCTGCAATTGTTTCAATTCTAAATGTTTGTTTTACAGTGTCTCCTGGTTTTAAAACTTTTTCAGCAGTTATCAAATCATATACCTGCATTGTTAGTTTTCCTTCTTCTATTGTGAAATTATAATCTTCAAAAGAAATTTCATTTTCTAATTCATTAGAAGAAATCGTTACTTTGTTTTTTAATGTTGCTGGTAATTTTGATTTTATTAAATCATCTGCTTTTATGTAATAACTTGTTTTATATGTTTCTCCTGGTTCTATTTTCTTTACAACTATTACTTTATTTTGAGAACTTGCTGTAAAAAATCCTGTACCACTACTATAATTTACATGTTCTGCGTTTTCTGGCTTTGGTATTGTTATCATTACATTGTTTGCATTCATTGTTCCATCATTTTTTATTTGTACTGTCATTTCTATAATTTGTCCTTCTCTAATTGTTGCATTTTTTTCAAAATTTGATGTAAATGTTGCATTTAAAACTGGTCCTTTACCTGTTGTTAATCCTAATATTGGAGATTCTTTCGTTTCCTCTATTGTTCCAACATTTGATTTATTATTGTAATAAATTTTATACATTTGATATACAGAATTATTAAATTCTACCTTAGCTGGTATTTTTACATTATAACTAAATTCTATACTTTGTGAAGCTTTCATTTCATAATTTTCTAATACTATTAAGTATGAATACATTTTAGATAGATTATCTACATTTTGAGTCCATCCATTTTGAACATTTTGAAGATCTTTTGTAGCATTTTTATTTGCTGAATAATAAATTTTCAAATTACTATTTTCTACTCCACTTACTTGTATTGCACTATTTAATATAGTATCAAATGTACTACCCAAATTTTCATCACTATCTATTTTTTTGTTTTCTTTATAAGGAATTCTTCCTAAAATAGATATCCCATTTATTGGATTTTGATAATTGTTTATAATGTTTCCTTTAATTGTAACTATCTTTTCAGAAGTATTAACTTCAAGTTTTCCTTCTAACTTTTTATTTTCTATACTTGTTAGTTCTTTAACATCATCACTAAAACCTGCCATAGTATTTGCTGCTACTATACCAACTGGAGAAACAAAATTAATTTCTGTAGTAGATAACTGTCTATTTTGTATTCTTTCTAAATTTTCATTTGTATAATACATTTTTATTTCTGCTTTGTGGCTTGGTGTTAATTTATTTGTTGTTATATTAGCATTTATAACTATATTAATTCCTTTTGTTTCTTCACCTATATTATATTTAGTTTGTGTTCCTTCTAGTACTATTCTTATTGTTTTATTTCCATGTTCTGTAATCAATTTAGCTTCTTTTATTTTTAATTCATCTGTAAATAATATATTAACACTATTTACATCTATTTTTTCTATATAGTCTGGTAATTCTATTTCTATAATTGGATTTTTATATAATGCATTTTTTAAACTTGATGTGTCTAAAATTGCCCTTATTTCTACATCTTTATTTTCAACAACTGTAGATAAATTTTTTCCTCTTTCATTTACTGTTATTTCTGCTTTTGTAACAGGTTCTTCTAATTTAATATTATTTGTCCTTGTGTTTTCACCAAATAATGTTTTTGCACTTGCTTCAATTTTAATATTGTTAAAATCCCTTATTTGATTTTTTGAATAATCTTGATCTGGATTTATAGCTTTTACTACTTCAACTTCTATATTTCCTTCTTCTACTGGTTTTGATGTCTTTATTGTAATTTTATTTGTGTTTTTATCCTCTATATTAATTACATAATTTCCATTATTATCTTTTGAAGTAGTTTTATTAATTTCTGCTATCTTTTGAATATTATCATCAAAAATTTCTACTTTGCCTTCTTCACCCAATATTTTCTTAAAAGTTGATTCTGAAATTTTTATTTCTTTATTATATATATATTTATTTCCTGATATTACACTTGAATATTCATTTCCATCTTGAGAAATAAATTTTTCTTCTATTATGTTTAATTCTAATGAATCAATTAATTCAGCATAATCAACAGTCATATTATATTTTACATTATATACAGTTTCTTGTTTATCTTCTATATTTTGTTTTTGATTTTTCTTTTCTGTTTTATCATAATTTGCATATATATAACCTTTACTCAATGTTTCCGTATTTGTAATTTCAAATCCAACAATGTCTCCAACTTCATTTTTTAATTCATATTCAGCTGTGCCTTCTATTGTTTTTACAGTTTCTACATTATTATATAATGTCATTACATTTTTTATATTTATGCTTCCTAAAATTAAATTTTTCTGAGCATAGTTATATACTTCTTGTCCTTTATATATATAAGTAACTAAATATTCATCTGTTGCATTTTTATTCCATGCTATCTCTCCTGCTTCATTAGCTATATTTTCAACCTTTATTGATACAGTATCTGAATTTAATGAATAATTATTTTTCGAAAATTCTGTTCCGTTTTTTCTTCCATTTGTTGCTTTTGTATTATTTGCTATTACATTAACCAATTCTGGTTTTAAAGAATTTATCTCTGGAAGATTTAATTCTATTATATTTTCTTTTACAGGCAACAAATTATCTTTTACATTACTTTGTACTTTTACCTGAAGAATAACTCCATACTCTTCGCCAATATTATATGGTAAATATTTAGAAATTTCTGCCTTTGTTTCTATTTCTGCCTCAGAAGTCCATTCTGCTTGTACATTTATATTTTTTGCAATATTTTTTGAATTACCACTTTTATTAATATATTCTGCTGTAAATTGTATTTCTGTTTGTTTTGAAAATATATCACTTGTTACCAAATCTTTATTTAAAATTTTTATTGGTATTTCTAATATTATTTCTTCAGAACTATTATTTATTTGATTTAATATTATTTCATCTTTACTAGCAGATTTTATATACTTATTTTGTAGGTTATTATTATCTATTTCAAAATTTGCATTATTAAATTTAATTACTCCTCTATTTAAGTATCCTGCATCCTTTATTTTTAAATCCAAATAAATTTTAGCTTTATCTTTACTAATATCAAATACTTTGCTATGAATTCCACCTTCGAAATAAGCATTAAATTCAATATTTGAATTATTTGTTTTTGAATCTTGTTTTTCTAATTCATTTATAGTAGCCATTACTTCTGTTCCTAAAAAAAGTAATTGTGCAACTAATAACAAAATTACTAAAAACATTGATATTATTCTTTGTTCAACTTTTTTCATAATAACCTCCTATATCTTTTCATCTTATTATATTATAAGACATTTTCCTTCATTTTTCAATGGTTTGGAAATTTTTTCTTGCATTTTAACCCACTTTTTTCCATTTTCATATACGGATATTAGATTTTGAATAGAAATATTAAATTTATATTACATTTTGGTAACATTTTTATTTATCATTAATATAATAAAATAACATATATTATTATAGAGAGGGTGATACTATGGATAATATGGATATGGCAAAATTAATGTCAATACTTTCTAAAATGGATAAAAAAGATTTAGAAGCAGGTCTAGAAAAAGCTAATCAAGTATTAAATTCTAAAGACAAAGATAATATTTTAAATAATTTAAAAAATATGAATAAGTAGGTGATAAAATGAGTGAAGATATGTCTGATTTAATTAATAAATTTAATCAAATTATTAAAAATAACGAAATGCCCGATGATATTAAAAATATTCTAAATAATTTTTCTTCTAATACTTCAGATGTATCTTCTAAAAATAAAGAAGACTCTGAAGCAGAAAATACTTCCATTCCCAATTTTGATATTGGAACAATGTTAAAAATGAAATCTATAATTGATGCTATGAATAAAGAAAAAAATGATCCACGTGCTAATTTATTAAGATCTTTAAAACCATATTTAAAAGAAAGTAGAAAAGACAAAGTAGAGCAATATATACAATTATTTAATATGGGAAAAGTATTTGAAATATTAAATCCATTAGGTGGTGAGAAAAAAAATGATGTATAATTATCCTTTTTTCAATTTTCCTAGTTTTAGGCACTATTCTTACCGTCCTACGGAAGATTATGTTTCAGCTTATTCTCATAATCCCAATAGAGTTCAAGCTAAAAAAAGTACAAAAGCAAATTACAATAGAAAAATAAGTAAAAAAAATCCAATTAATTCTAATACTAATATAAATAATAATACGAGTAATACCTTATTAAAAGATATTATTAAGGATGAAGTAAAAGAAGACAGGCAAGAACTATTTGATTTTATGGGAATAAAACTTTATTTTGATGACGTTTTACTGATTTGTTTAATTTTCTTTTTATATAACGAAGGAGTAAAAGATCAGTATCTATTTATTTCTCTTATTATGTTATTATTAAGTTAAGAGCTTATTAAAAAAATATTTTAATAAACTCTTAACTTAACATTTTTTATATTTACTCTAAAATAATTTCACCATTTTCATCTATATATGCATAATTTTTTATAATATTATTTTTTTCGTTTTTTTCTATTTCTTTAATAATATTTGAAATTCTTATTTGTGGCGACTCTATAGTAGATGCAGCTATTATAGCATCTTTATTTCCTTTTGCTCCTGCATGTGCCATACCTCTTAATATTCCTAAAACAATAATATTATCACTTGCTAAAACTTCTGCCCCACAATTTACATCTCCAATTATTACAAGGCTTCCCTCGAATTCTAATTTTTGTCCTGACCTCAAAGATCCTCTATGAAATTTTGTTTCCGAAATTGCAATTTCTTTATTAAACGTTTTTTTTATTCCTGAAAGACCTAATGTTTTTGGGCTTTCAAATTCTATATCTACATCTATATTTTCTTTTATTATATTTTGTATTTCTTCCATTTCTTTATTCTTTAGCACTTTCCCATTTATTAATATTGGAGTTTTATCATCTTTGTAAATTTTTTTAAGTTCTTTTACCTTTTCTTTTAATTCTAATACAATCTCACTTTGGATAGCATTTTGTTCTATTTTTATAATAACTTTATTATTCGTAGTATAAATATTAATACAACTTTTCATATTTCCCTCAAAAACACATTAAATTTAGATTTTTAAAAGGATTAATCTATAAACCTTTATCTTATTATTTCTGTGCTTGGTATAGCAGTTGTATCTTCAGTTACTTTTTTTGAATTTGTCCCAAAGTATTCTTTCATAATTTCTTTTGCTACTTCTGCAGTATTTCCACCAGATCCAGCATTTTCTATTAAAACTACTACAGCAATTTCCGGATTATCATAAGGAGCAAAACCTGCAAACCATCCATTAACTTTACCATCTATTTGTGTTTCTGCTGATCCCGTTTTTCCTGCTATATCCATTCCAAAATCTGAAAAAATGTAATATGCTGTTCCGCCAGGCTCACTTGTAACTCCTTTCATTCCTTCTAATATTGCATCCAAATTTTCCTGTTTTATATTTAAATCTTCTAAATGTATATCAGGATTTCCTAACATTTCATTTTTATACTTCTTTAATTCGCTTTTTGATATTTCATTACCATCAGGATTTATTACAGATTTAACTATACTAACATCTACTGCCTTTCCTCCATTTGCAAGCATACTTATATATCTAGCAATTTCTATTGGGGTAAAATTATTATCACTTTGCCCAATAGCTGCTGATAATGTATTACCTGGTTGCCATTCTCCTCCCAATTCTTCTGCTACTTTTGTACTTGCTATTAATCCAGCAGATTCACTAGGTAGTTCAATGCCCGTTTTTTTATTTAATCCATAATATTCTGCATATTTAGCAAAAGTATCTACTCCCATTCTATATCCTATTTCATAAAAAAAGTAGTTACAAGAATGTTTTATTGCTTCTGTTAAATTCTGATATCCATGTCCTGTTCTGTAATTTGACCAATACCAACAAACTGGTTGATGTGCTCTTGGATATATTCCCGAATCATATATTTGTGTCTCTGTATCTATTGTTCCTGTTTCTAAAGCTGCTGTTGCTACAACCATTTTATATATAGAACCTGGAGCATAAGTTCCACTAATTGCTCTATTAAATGTACTACCTTTTTTATCATATTCTTCTAATTTTTTTTGACTTATTCCTTCTATATACAATTCTGGTTCATATACAGGATTACTTGCTAATGCTAAAACTTCTCCTGTTTTTATATTCATTACTATAGCTGCTCCTGAATCTGCACTATGCTTTTCTCCATAATATCCATCTTGAATTCTTTTCATTCCGTTTAATAATGCTTTTTCTACTGCCTTTTGCAAGTTTGCATCTATAGTTAATACTACATCACAACCTTCAATCGCCTCTTTTGAAATATATTCTCCTGTTACTTCTCCATCTACGGACATATCAATTTGTCTGATTCCATCTTGTCCTCTAAGATATTTTTCATACATGTATTGAATTCCATCTCTACCAATCATGTCATTTATATCATATTTATCGCTATTGTTTGCGTATTCATCTGCACTAATTAATCCCAAATATCCCAAAACATGTGAAGCCAAAGTACCATAAGGATATGTAACTATTGGTTGTGTAACAATTGCCGTTCCTGGCAATAAATGACCTTGTTCTTCAATTTGAACCGCACTTTCTCTACTAATATCTTTAGCTACAATTATTGGTCGTATATTACTATATCCGTTTCTATCTATTTCGTATCTTACAACCATTATTTTTCTTGCCTTTTTTGTGTTTTTCTCTTTTATGCCATATTTTTCTTTTAGTGAATTAAAACATTCCTCTGCATTTAAATTGGTAGCTAATTCATATTCTTCTTTCCATTCTTTTTGTTCCGTATCAGACTTTATTGTAAATTTATATGGTTCTACTTTTATTGGTAAATTATCAACTATTTCATCTTTATTCTTCTCCAATATTTCAACCATATTTAATATCATGTTATTTAATGAATTGTCATCTATTTTTGTTTTATATAATTCTAAACTAAATCCCGTTTTTGTAGTTACAAGATTTACTCCAGAAGAATCTTTTATATTGCCCCTTGCAGCTTTTAATACGGCTTCTCTTGTTAACCTAGTATTAGAAGTTTCTCTATATTCATTTCCATGTACTATTTGTAAATTAAAAAGTTGTAATAATAATATAGCACCAACAATATAAATTATTACATTTATTATATTAAACCTTAATCTAATATTTTTATCTGAGATTTTATTCAATTTTTCACCTCACTTTTTCAAAAATATCTTGTTAAAATATTTTTATTTTTAAATGCATTTTCTAAGTAATATCCTGTTTTTTGTAAAATAGGATATAAAATAATTACTAGTATTGTATTATATATACTTTCTATAAATAACGTTTTTACAAATGCTCCAATTTCTATTATTGTTCCATTTGCTATAATTGAAAATACATAATTAGATACTTCATATATTATAGTACTAGCCATTACCATTAGCATTATTGTTATTCGACTTTCTTTTGAAAAATTTCTATCCAAACATTCACCCAAATATCCTATAAATCCCAATACAATTCCAGTAATTCCAATATTTTTTCCTATTATCAAATCTAAAATTATTCCAAATATGAATCCAAAAATCAAACCCATTTTTTTGGTTGCAAATAATCCTATTAAAAGTATAAAAATAACAAATAAATTTGGTTTTATTCCTGCTATAGTAAACCAATTAAAAAAGTTAGATTGTAAAAAATATAGTAAAAAAAATACTATAATTATTCCTATAATTGATATGACTTTTTTCAAAAAATTCACCCCTATTTATTTGTTATAACAAGTACCGTTTCTAATTTTTCAAAGTCTACAGCTGTTTCTACTACTGCATATCTATCAGTAATATTTTTAGTTTCAACAATTTGAGTTATTTTTCCCACTTGAATTCCTTTAGGATATATACCTCCCAATCCTGAAGTTTCTATAATATCTCCTTGCGATAAATTAGCATCAGTAGGAATAAAAGTAGCTTTCAAATTGTTATTTGCTTCAATTGTACCATTAACTACTATTGGCTCTCTAGATGTTCCCAATAATCCACTTACAGAAGTAGAAGGATCTACTATTGTTTGAATTTTTGCAGTAGTAGGTGTTGTAGAAATAACAAAACCCACTAATCCTTTATCTGCTATTACTGTCATATTTTCTTTTATTCCATCTTCTGAACCAGCATTTATTATTATATTCTTTGAATAGTTACTTATATCTTTATTAATGATGTATGCAGGTATTGTTTCAAATTCTTTATATTTATTTTTTAAATTAACATATTCTTTTAATGTTTCATTTTCAGATTTTAATATTTCAAATTCTCTTAATGATTGCTCTAATTGGCTATTCTTCTTTTTAAGTTCTTCATTTTCTGTTTTTAAACTATTAATATCTGCAAAAAAACTATCATTTCCAGATATTTTATTTTTTAAATATACTAAACCATTTTGTATTGGCATTACCAATGAATCAAATATATTTTCTATATAAGATATATTTTTATTATCCATATTTGATATAAAAACTACTATAACTAAAATTATAATTGTTATTATAATTCCAATTAATCCTGTTTTTTTGTTTTTATACATAATTTTCTCCTATTATTAACCTCTTCTTCTTGAATTTATTAAAATTGTTCTTAATTTTTCTAAGTCTTCCAATGTTTTTAAAGTACCTTTAGCTACACAATCCAATGGATTCTCTGCTATATATACTGGCATTTCTGTTTTTAATGACAACAGTTTATCTAAGTTTTTTATTAAAGCTCCTCCTCCTGCTAATATAATACCTTTTTCCATTATATCTGAAGCTAATTCTGGTGGAGTTTTTTCTAATGTTAACTTTACAATATCTACAATTTTTTCAATTGATTCTTTTATAGCTTCTTCAATTTGAGATGAAGTTACCTGTATTATTTCTGGAAGACCTGTAGACAAATTTCTTCCTCTTACTTCCATACTTGCTTCTGCCATTAATGGCATTGCACAACCTATTTGAATTTTTATTTGTTCCGCAGTTGTATGACCAATAGCTAAATTCATTTCTCTTTTTATATAATTTACTATATCTTCATCTAGTTCATCTCCTGCTATTCTTAATGAATTACTAACAACAATTCCACCTAAGGAAATAACCGCTACTTCTGTTGTTCCTCCTCCTATATCCACTACTATACTTCCACTTGGTTCTGCTATATCTAAATTAGCTCCAATAGCTGCGGCCATTGGTTCTTCTATTAAATATACTTCTCCTGCTCCTGCTTGTAAAACAGACTCTTCTACTGCTCTTTCTTCTACCTCTGTTATTCCAGAAGGTACCCCAACAACAACTCTTGGTTTTCTAATATTATATCTGTTACAAGCCTTTCCTATTACATTTTTTAACATGAGTTGTGTAGCAGTAAAATCAGCAATAACACCATCTTTAAGTGGTCTAACAGCTTTTATTTGTTCTGGAGTTCTTCCTAACATTTCCTTTGCTTCATGCCCAGTAGCTAATATTTCTTTTGTTTTTCTATCCATTGCAACAACAGAAGGTTCATTTAAAATAATACCCTTTCCTTTTAATGTTACTAAAAGATTAGCTGTTCCTAAATCAACACCTAAATCTCTTGAATTTAACCCAAAAAATTTAAACATTTTAATCTTGTCCTTTCTTTAATTTATATAAAAAAATACTATTATAATTATCATCTCCAATTACAATATGGTCTAACAATTCTATACCTATAATCTCTGCTGCTTTTTTTATTCTATCAGTAACTTTTAAGTCATTTATACTTGGTGTAGAATCTCCATTGGGATGATTATGTACTAAAATTATCTTTGGTGCACCTATTTTTATTGCCTCTAACAAAATATCTTTTGGACTTACAACTGCACTACTTGTCCCTCCTAATGATATATTTAAAATTTTGAGAATAACATTTTTTGAATTTAAAATTATAACCTTCACTATTTCCCTTTTTTCTAGCTTCATTTCGTTCATTAACAAATTGGCTATATCTTCTGGGCATTTTATTACAACTTCTTGCTTGTTTATAGGCTTAGAAATTCTTTTTGTAAGTTCACAAACTGCTTTAAGTTGTATGGCTTTTACTCTACCAATTCCTTTTATAGACATAAAATCCTTTATTGTAAGTTCTTGTAAAAATCTTAGATTGTTCTCTTTACAGTCCTTTTCTTTTTGTAGTGAAAGTATTTTTTGAGCTAAAGCTACAGAACTTTCTTCCTTTGTTCCACTCTTGATTATAATCGCTAGTAACTCTGCATTAGATAATGAAGTTTCACCATACATTTCTAATTTTTCATAAGGTCTTTCTGAGATTGGGAGCTTTTTTATTTTCATATATATCATCCTTTCAAAAGCCCCCGCCAAATAATATTTGAATTAAATTACTTTTCTATCTCTTTACATTTTATACATAAATATAATATTTAATCACATTATTTATATTTTTTTATAAATAAATATTGCAAGAACAATACCAATTATGCTAGCTATATTAATTTTGAACATTATTCCAAAAGTAAATTCTATAACATTTAAATCTATATGTATAGGTTCAGATATTCCAAACTGTTCACCATAAGACAACCATGATAAAAAATCCACATTTGCTGCTACATCTCCTAGTAATCCTCCCACAACTATTCCACTTAATATAAATAATATAAGTATCCATACACTTTTATCTTTAACTGCCACGTATATTTCCTCCTTTGTTAAAAGATATTTTTATCCTTCAATATTATATATTCAAATTATACTTTTTTCAAGATATTAATTAAATTTACCTTGAATTATGCATTTTTTTAAATAATACTTTACAAGGATAAATTATTATTATATAATCATTTCCATAAATTTACTGTTTAAAATTGTTGTTTTACATAGTATAATATACTTATAGTTATTTTTATGGAGGCATTTAATGAAATTTGAAAAAATTAATAAAGATAAAATACAAATTACTTTGAATCTAAAGGATTTAGAAGAAAAAAATATTGATTTTCATTTGTTTATGTCTAATCCAATTGAATCTCAACATATTCTACTAGATATGCTGGATGAAGCTAAAGAAAAAATAGGATTTGATACAAATAATTATAATATAAAAGTAGAAGCTTTAGCTATGGCAGAATCTGACTTTATTTTTACTATAACTCGTGTGTTGCCTGAAACAACACCTGTTAGAAAAAAAGCCAAAGTACAAAGAAAAAAAATATCTACCAATAGACTTACAACTATTTTCCGTTTTAATTCATTTGATGATTATTGCTTATTTTTGGATTCTTTAAGTTTAAACAGTATAACTAAAAATAAACTTTTACTAAAAAGTTGCATTTTATATACATATAACAATAATTATTATTTATGCTTAGTAAAAAAAGAAAATATTAATATAGCTTTATTAGATAAACTGTATTTTTCATTAATTGAATTTTCTAACTGTATAAATAATTCTGATATATTTTATAGTAAATTAAAAGAATGTGGTAAAGTTATTATTAAGAATAATGCTATAGAAATAGGTTATACATACTTTGCAAAAAAATAACAAGATTTCTCTTGTTATTTTTTAATATACATAATTTTGTGGATTACATAGTACTCCATTTTTACTAACTTCTAAATGTAAATGTGGCCCTGTTGAATTTCCTGTTGAACCCATTTTTGCTATAACCTGTCCTTGTGATACTGTATCACCTACTGATACTAATAATTGACTACAATGTGCATATAATGTTTCTACACCATTACCATGTGAAATTCTTATATAATATCCATAAGAATTATTATATGTAGATGTAACAACAGTTCCTGCTGCTACTGATCTTATTGTTGTACCAGTTGAACCTGCAATATCTATTCCTCTATGTCCACTACTCCTTATACTTTCTCTACTTCCAAATCTTGATGTTATTATTCCTGTAGTTGGAGTTACGAATGACATTCCTAAGTTAACATATCCATTTGAAAATGAATCGCTATAACTTGTTGAAGCATATACAATTACTTGTGGTTTTTCTTCATATAATCCTGCTACACATTTTTCTACACTTGTAAATTTCTTAGTTTTAGTATCATATTTTTCAACTATAGCTAAATCTTCTTGATTATTACTATCTTTATCTTTTAATTTTTTTATTACTTTTTCAGCATCTTTAAATTTTTCTAAATAATATTTCTCTTTTTTATTGTCTGTTATTGCATAATATTTGTAATATTTTGTACCATTTTCTGTTACTTTTGAATATATTTCTTCTTCATTAGTAACAATTCCTTTTTTTAATAAGCAAAGCTTATATTCTGGTACTGAATCTATTTGTGCAAATGCAACTCCTTCTGAATCTCCACTTTCCATATATGTATTAATTTTAGCTTGTAATCCACTTTTATCAGAAGTATAACCAATTAATTCATCATTTAGATATACTGAATATGTTGGTTTATAAAACAGAACTATTGCTGATATTATTAAAAGAATAGATATTACAATTGTTACTATAAATTTAACAGATAATCTTATTACCATTGCTAATCTTTTAAAAATATTAATAAAAAACACTCCCATCCTTTTTATTGGCAAGTATATTTTATATTAAATATATTTTTTTTACAATCTCGTTTTTGAGCAAATTTCTTTTTTTTCATTCTCTTTTCTTTTTATATCTCTTGTTTTCTTGTTTTTTCTTATGTATATAAAAGCAAAAAAGCCTTACGGCTTTTTATTGTTGTAACTGTGTTTTTACAGTTTGTATTTCTGTTACTGTAGCTTTGGCAGCAGGCATATAATACCCTTTTGATTCTGCAACTTTAAATAATTCATATTGAAAACTTTCATCATTATTTCTTATTTGCTGAAATGTTTGTCTTAATTGCATATTTTCACATTCAGAAATTGCTGTTTGATATGCTGTAAGACCAGATTTTGTACTGTTTAAAATATCATTCACCATTGTTTTTTCATCCATTATATTTTCATTCCTTTCACTAAAAAATTAATTGTTTAAAAAAGATAACAACTTTTGTTTTGTATTTAAAGCATCTTGAGCTGATTTCGTAAAAATTTGTTTAATTTGTGGATCTACTGCTTGTGAAGCATAATTATTTAATTTCTGATATGCAGTTTCATGGCTTCCTATTAAATGTCTTAAATTTTGTAATTCTGCTTGATTTAAATCTGGCATTTTTATCCTTCCTTTCATATTTTTATTATACAATTATATTATTGACATTTTTTTATTTTTTATACAAATTAAAAAATGAATATGATTAAAAATTTTATCATATTCATTTTTATATTAAATTATTTCTAGTCCAGCATATTTAGCCATTAACCTTTTATGTCCTGCTTTATCAAATTGTATGTCTAATTTATAATCTTCTCCTTCTTCTTCTATTTTAATTATAGTTCCTTCTCCAAACTTTTTATGATTTACTTTTTGCCCTTCTTTATATATAGAAATATCAATATTTTCTTCTTTTTTCTTATTATCTAAAGCACTTAAAAAACTTTCTGCAGTTCTAAAATTATAATTTACTTTTTCTTTTAAAATATTAGAATTTGGTTCAATTTTATAAACTTCTGTTTTAACATTTTTATTTCCATATTCCCATTCATAATTTGAATTTTTAAATTCTTGATTACTATTTTCTATTTTTTCCACATTTAGTACATCGTCTGGTATTTCTTTGATAAATCTAGAAATTGCATTATAACTTGTTGAACCAAATATTGTTCTTCTTTGAGCACAAGTTAAATATAAGAATTGTTTTGCTCTAGTTATTCCTACATAAAATAGTCTTCTTTCTTCTTCTAATTCACTTTGCTCTCCTATTGATTTATATCCAGGGAAAATTCCTTCTTCCATCCCAACTAAAAAAACTACTGGAAATTCAAGTCCTTTTGCACTGTGCAATGTCATTAATGTTACAGAATCTTCTGTTTCCTCTAAGTTATCAACATCACTTGATAAAGAAATACTTTCTAAAAATTCTGCCAAACCAGTATCCACCATTTCTTCTTCAAATTCAATTGCAACTGTCAAAAACTCTTCTAAGTTTTGTATTCTAGTTTCTGCTTCCACAGTGTTTTCGTCCTGCAAAGCTTTTGTATAACCTGTCTTTTTTAATGTAAGTTTTATTAATTCTGAAATTTCTATTCTATCTTTTTCTTGTCTTAATTCTTCTATAATTTTTATAAAATCATCACTATTTTTCTTTATTCTTGCCAAATTATAATTTTCTGCATTTTTTATTATATCAAACATTGAAATTCCAGTTTGTTCAGAAATTGCCTGTATATTTTCTATACTAGTTTTTCCAATTCCTCTTTTAGGCTCATTTATAATTCTTTTTAAAGAAAGGTTATCTGATGTATTTTGTATTAATCTTAAATATGCAATAATATCTTTAATTTCCTTTCTTTCATAAAATTTTAAACCTCCAATTATTTTATATGATATATCTTCTCTTCTTAAAATATCCTCTATGGCTCTTGATTGAGCATTCATTCTGTATAAAATAACAAAATCTGAAAGTTTTAAATACTCTTCTGTTTTTAAGTGTTTAATTTGATCTATTATATAATTTGCTTCATCATATTCATCTTCTGCTTGATATAAACATGGTAATGTTCCTTCATCATTTTCTGTCCATAATTTTTTTTCATATTTATTTTCATTATGTTTAATAACAGCATTTGCTGCTTTTAAAATATTGCCTGTACATCTATAATTTTGTTCCAACTTAATTATATTTGTTCCTGGAAAATCTTTTTCAAAATTTAAAATATTTTTTATATCTGCTCCTCTAAATTTATATATAGATTGATCATTATCTCCAACAACAGTAATATTTCCATACCTTGACGCTAATATAGAAATTAATGTAAATTGTGCTTTATTAGTATCTTGATATTCATCTACTAATACATATTTAAATTTTTCCGCATAATATTCTAAAACATCTGGATTTTCTGTTAATATTTTTATAGTATGATTTATTATATCATCAAAATCAACAGCATTATTTTCTTTAAGCCTTTTTTGATATAATTCATAAATTTCTCCAATCTTTTCTCTTCTAAAATCTCCTGCATACTTAACCTTATATGCTTTTGGTTCTAGCATTTCATTTTTTCCATTGCTTATTTCTGCCAAAACACTTCTATCCGTAAACATTTTATCATCTATGTTAAGAGTTTTAAGACATTCTTTTATTAAGGTTTTTTGATCGGATGTATCAAAAATTAAAAATGAAGTATCAAGACCAATTCTATCTATATACCTTCTTAAAATTTTTACACAAATAGAATGAAATGTTCCCATCCACATTTCTTGTGCAGCATCGCCTATTAATTTTCCTATTCTTTCTTTCATTTCATTTGCTGCTTTATTTGTAAAAGTTATAGCTAAAATATTCCAAGGTTTTACATTTTTTTCTGATATTAAATACGCTATTTTATGTGTTAATACTTTCGTTTTACCACTACCAGCACCAGCTATAACTAAACATGGCCCTTCTGTATTTAAAACTGCTTTTTTTTGCTTGTTATTTAATCCATTTAGTAAATCTTCCATTATAAACTATTCCATCCTTTCTAGTATTTCTATATTTTTTTCATTAATTCTATTAAACAATTATATATTTCATTAGCTGATAATTTATACGTTTCCAAATTATATCCCCATGGGTCTTTTATATCCATATCTTGTCCTTCTCTATCTAATTTTACATATTCTTTTAATGTAAATACTTTCCCCTCTAAACTTGGATATAACTGTAAAACTATTCTTTTATGCGATAAAGTTGCACATAAAATAAGATCCATTTCTTTAATTTTAGAATTTTCTATATGTGTTGCTCTATGATTAGTTAAATTTATCCCATATTCTTTCATAGCTTCTATTGCATTATATGTAGGCTCATCTCCTGTATAAGCACTCACTCCAGCTGAATATACTTCTACATTTTTATTATTTTCTGCTACCATTTTTTTAAGTAATGCATCTGCCATGGCACTTCTACATATATTACCTGTACAAATAAACATTATTTTCATTACATTCATCTCCAATCTATAAATTTATACATTTTTATATAATATATAACTTCCAAAATATCTACTTTAATATTTCAACACAATTATTTTAACATAACTATATATTTTTGTACATTGTATATAAAGAATTTAATATATAAAATAATTTAATAATCAAGTAGAGAATCAGTAATTATTTTATTTATTCCTTTTCACTCCAAACAAAAAGATATAGCACATTAGTACTATATCTTTTTAGGTACATTTAGAACACATCGCAGTATTCTAAATTCTTGTAAGAATTAATCTTAGATACAATGTTATGTGCTTCAATTAATTCATTATAAATCATAACTTCTTTATTATAATTGCTTAATTGTAAATACATAACACTTGTAACTTCCTCATAGTCATATTTTAGGATTTCAAATTTTCTATCTTCATGAAATTTTTCTTCTACATCCTTAAAAAATATGTTTAGGAGTTTATTCATTTCAGTTGTGTAATTTTCAATACCGTAAATGTCATTTTCTTTTAAAGCAGTTTTTAACACTTCCTTTATTTTGTCTAATTCCTCTGGTTTTTCAATAGTATCAGAATTAGAATAAACATATTCTACTATTTCTTCTATTTTTCCTATCCTTGCTTCCGAAATTACCTTTACCAATGTAAATTTTTCGGACACTATACTTTTTTGTTCTTTAAACTCTTTACTTATTATAAAATAAGTAAAGCTACTTCCCAAAATCAGAATAACCAAAATAAACAAAATTGAAAATATAAACCGTTTTTTCATTGCAATTCCTCCATTTTTTCATTAGTTAATTATTCTCTATTTGTACCCTATTAATAATAATCTTACATATATATTATATCATATTCAGTATATAATTACAATTTTTTCATCGCTACTGCCATAGATATTCCTTCTGGTTGATTCTAAAATAGACAGTTAGTTCTCTTTTAAAATTAAATTTTTGATTAAATATTATGTGTTATTTAATAACCAATCAATTACATTTATTTTTCTTATTCCATTATAGTCTGCTTCTAAGTCTCTATCCATTG